>CABQNF010000018.1 GCA_902465465.1 uncultured Collinsella sp.
CCGTCGTGTGGCCGCAGACGCATCTGATCGGCCACGTCACCGTGGGCGAGGAATGCCAGCTCGGCCCCAACAGCCGCCTCACCGACACCACCGTCGGCAGCGGCTGCACCATCGATGAGACCATCGCCATCGAAGCCGTCATCGAGAACGGCGTCGACTGCGGCCCGCGCGCCTACCTGCGCCCGGGCACCCACATGCTCGACGGCTCCAAGGCCGGCACGCACGTGGAGATCAAGAAGTCCACGATCGGCGAGGGCTCCAAGGTGCCGCACCTGTCCTACATCGGCGACACCACCATGGGCTCCGGCGTCAACGTGGGCGCGGGCTCTATCACCTGCAACTACGACGGCGTTCACAAGCACAAGACCGTCATCGGCAAGGACGCCTTCATCGGTTCCGACACCATGATGGTCGCGCCCGCCCAGATTGGCGACGGTGCACTCGTGGCCGCCGGATCCGTCATCACCGAGCCGGTCCCGGCCGACGCACTCGGTCTGGGCCGCGCCCGTCAGGTAAATATCGAGGGCTGGGCCGCCGATTATCGCCGCCGCCTGCACGAGGACGACGAAGCATAACGTTTTATCAAGCACAAAAGGAGCTGTTCCCATGGGGGGGGCGGCTCCTTTTTCTATCGTGACCTGCGCAACCGGATGAGTGGTCGGTTCGTGTCCGTTGACGGTAAAGACGTTATCAAGACTCGATAAACCCCGCCGCGCGGTTACAATGCAAAAAGGCATCTATATGGCATTCGATGTATAAAGGAGAAGGGTAATGCCGATTAATGATCCCGAGAAGTCGGAGAATATGCGCAAGTCCATCCGCGTGTATTCCGGTTCCTCCAACCGTCCCCTCGCTCAGAAGATTGCTGAGTACCTTGGGGTCGAGCTTTCGGGCCTTACGCTAAAGCAGTTCGCCAATGGTGAGATTTACGCCCGCTACGACGAGACCGTCCGCGGCGCCGACGTCTTCCTGATTCAGTCCGTGGCCGGCGGCAACGTCAACGACATGCTCATGGAGCTGCTCATCGCCACCGACGCTGCCAAGCGCGCATCCGCCCGCTCCATCACTGCCGTTATCACCCACTACGGCTATGCCCGCCAGGACCGCAAGGCCGGCCCGCGCGAGCCCATCACCGCCCGCCTCGTCGCCAACCTGCTCGAGCGCGCCGGCGTCAACCGCATCATCACCCTCGACCTGCACCAGGGCCAGATTCAGGGCTTCTTCGATATCCCGGTTAACCACCTGTCCGCGCTGCCGCTGTTTGGCCAGTACTACAACGACATGCACTTCGACACCGACAACCTGGTTGTCGTCTCCCCCGATGTGGGCCGCGCCAAGGCCGCCAAGAAGCTGTCCGACATGCTCGGCTGCGACCTGGCCATCGCCCACAAGGGCCGTCCGCGCCACAACGCCGCCGAGGTCATGGGCATCATCGGTGACATCAAGGGCAAGACCTGCATCATCAACGACGACATGATCGACACCGCTGGCACCCTGTGCGCCAACGTCAAGGAGCTCAAGGCTATGGGCGCTGGCGACATCTACGTCTGCGCCACCCACGGCATCTTCTCCGGTCCGGCCATCGAGCGTCTGAACGACGCCCCGATCGTCGAGTGCCTCGTCACCGACGCCATTCCCGTCGAGGTCGGCGGCAAAATCAAGACCATCTCGGTCGCCGAGGAGTTCGCTCAGGCCATCTCCGCCGTTTACCACGAGGAGCCCGTCTCCACGCTCGTCGGCGGCGACTTCGCGCTGTAATCCAGCGTGCATCTCATCATCTTTGGTGTTTTTAAAGGGTCGGAAGCTCGCTTCCGACCCTTTTTCTACCCCTCGACAACCTTCCCTGGACAATTAGTTCAGATACGTATTTTTTTAAAGCTCCAAAGGCCGTTCGGAGCCTTCTGAGCTCCCCGGCGAACGCCATACTGCCCAAAGTTCATCGTTTTCGAGTACGACCGCCGCATATTTACCCTCAAATCGCCCTCGAAAGCCCTTAGAAACGCCTCGAACGCCCGCCGTCTTATACGTATCTGAACTAACTGTCCAGTAGCTATCGTCAACCTTCGCGGCAGAGCTCAATTTCCTGCAATCCCCTCAACCGATTCCACCGATTTCATAACACCCAGCCGTTCATGGCGCGCAGCGCCCCGCTGAGCGAAAAGAACGGTATGGCGGTCGCATTCTGCCGCCAACTTAGTACGTTATAGCTATGACGACCGTGATTTCACATCTCTCCGCCCTCCGCGCAATTCGTCGCGCACGACGGGCGTACTCTGCCCTACCCTGGGACTCCGTTGATAGTGAACAGCAAGCACAGGCCTTGGCTAGCTGCATTCCCAATAATGACGCGATAGACTTTGGCGCACTTTCGATACTCGACGCCTGGAATGAAGATGATTCCGAACTACTCGATCTTCTCGTTTCAGACGAAGACAACAGACGCCCCGACAAGCGGCTTCTTCAGCATATTCTCACCGCTCCGCTTCCTGAAGGTGCAATTATGCACGTCGAGGCCGACATCTACGCAACGTCTCCTGCCGTGACAGCCATGCTTTGTTCCAAAAATGAATCAGTCGCCAAAACCTTGATGCTTCTCATGGAACTGCTCGGAACCTACTCCCTTCCTCCCGGGGCAACATACCCCATTGCCCATGACGACATCTGGCCCAAGGGCGATGGCTGCGCAGCGACGGGCGATCTTGATTGCTTGGGCAACCAGTCGGTGGTCGAGCAACAGAACGAAACCCGCTATGAACAGGCACACTACAAATGCGAGCCCGCCACAACTATCAAAGAGCTTGAGGCGGTTGCACGCTTCGCCAAAAGTAGCTCATACACATCGTTTCGCACGGCAGTCAAACTTGCCCGACCTGGATCTGCATCCCCAGCCGAATCCCTAATGTTTGCCGTTCTCGGAGCGCCCATGCGCTTTGGCGGATTCGGGTGTTGCAGCCTGCCCATGGGAGGCCTGCTACTCAACTATCGAATCGACTTCGACACTCTTGCGGTCAACATGTCCTCCGGCATCCCTTACGCCATCTGCGACCTATATTGCCCGGCCGCCGGAGTCGACAACGAATACAACGGAATTGGGCATGAGCTTCAAAACGCTCGCATCCACGATGGCAATCGAAATAATGGCCTCAAGGCAATGGGCATCCACGTCCTGGTTATCAATCGCGACCAAATGAAAGACCTTGTTGCACTCGAAGCCTTCGCCCAAACGATGCATCGACTCGCGAGAGTCCGATTCCGATACCGTATCAAGGGCTATCGCAAGCGTCAGGCCGCTTGGCTCAACGCCCTGCGGGCCGGAATCGGCCTTGCGCCGGTCTAAACGGCGAATCACCCGTGCACCGTCGAGCAGGGCTGGACAGTTAGTTCAAATACGTATAAATGGACACATTGAATTAGGCTGTTTTGCAGTTATCTCTATACCATTCGCCCGATTTGAAGGCAGGGTAGACTTCAAAACAGCGTCATATGGACTAACTAAAGCTCCAAAACAACGTATCGGCATTGAATCGAGCAATTCGAGTTCTCAGAACTTATACGTATCCGAACTAACTGTCCACCTCGATTTCGACGGCCGTCCAAACGCCCTCAAATAACCTCAATTGCCCTCCATTTGACAGCGGCAACAGGGTCGCTCACCATAGCAGGCGACAAATCAACGAAAGGATGAACATGGCAGCTGCACAGCCGCTTAAGATTCGCATGGTTGCCGGACTTGGCAACCCTGGCGAGGAATATGCCGAGACCCGTCACAACGCTGGTTTCAAAGCAATCGACGAGCTGGCCCGTCAGGCCGGCGTCACGTACTGGAAAAACCAAGCAGGCGCCGAGATCGCGCTCATCAACATCAACGATCCCGAGGAAGAGGGCGGCAAGCGCCAGATTGTACTGGTCAAGCCGCAGTCGTACATGAACACCTCGGGCGGGCCCATCTCCAAACTCTGCCGCGAGTACAAGATCAAGGCCGAGGAGCTGCTCGTCATCCACGATGAGCTCGACATTCCCGCCGGCGACGTACGCGTCAAGGTAGGCGGCGGCCACGCCGGTCACAACGGCTTGCGTTCCATCATCGACAAGATGGGCAGTCGCGACTTCAGCCGCATCCGCACCGGTATCGGCAACCCTCCCGGCAAGATGGCTGTCGCAGACTACGTGCTCAAGCAGCTGCGCGCCCGCGAGGCCGAGGACTTCCAGGACACCTGCGCCCGCGCCGCCGACGCCGCCGGCCTGGCGATCGTACACGGCGTAATCTATGCCCGCGACCACGTCAACGGTGCCGCCTCCGCCAACGGCAAGCACTAAAACCTACCATTTAGGGTCAGGTTTATTTTGGCAGGTTTTATATGCGGAAACGCCGCGGCGGCCGCGTCGCAATAAACCCTGTGCCGCCATACATATGCAACGCTCCAAAGGGGGCCGGCCTCACCGAAGCGCGAGGCCGGCCCCCTTTGCCGTTTTACCTGATAAAACCGACCAAAATAAACCTCTCCCCCTTTGGTAGGCCAAAGTGGATAAACCCTGCTCCCAACCGCCGAAGACACACGTAAGTGACATGTCCATGAGGGTATAATTTGCACCGTATGTCTGCACAACGCCTGTGCGCGTACGGTTTTATTCGGGCTACCGTCCATTTCCGTGGAGGCACGGTTCGGCAGCCCTAACAAGAGAGGGGTTCTATGTATAAGATCCTGGAGAAGACGCAGTTCTCGGAGAAGGTGTTCAAGTTCCGCATCGAGGCGCCTGCAATCGCCAAGCATGCGCACGCTGGACAGTTCCTCATGGTTCGCGCCAACGAGACGGGCGAGCGCGTCCCGTTTACCCTGGCCGGTTGGAACGGTGACGAGGGCTGGGTCGAGTTCATCTTCATGGTGATCGGCAAGACCACCGAGATGCTTTCCACCTACGAGGCCGGCGAGTCGCTGCGCGACGTCGTGGGCCCGCTGGGCGTTCCCACCGAGATGGCCGAGGGCCCCTGCGCCGTCATTGGCGGCGGCGTCGGCCTGGCAATTGCCTTCCCGGTCGCCAAGCACCTGGTCGAGACCGGTCACGAAGTTCACGCCATCATGGGCGCCCGCACCAAGGACCTCCTGCTCATGGAGGACCAGTTCCGCGAGCTCCTCGACGAGGACCACATCCACATCACCACTGACGACGGCTCCTACGGCGAGCAGGGCGTTGTCACCGCTCCGCTGGAGCGCCTGCTGCAGGACAAGGCCGTGAGCCAGGTCTTCTGCGTCGGCCCCGTTCCGATGATGAAGTTCTCGACCCTCACCGCCCAGAAGTACGACACCCCCATCACCGCGTCGCTCAACCCCATCATGGTTGACGGCACCGGCATGTGCGGCTGCTGCCGCGTCGAGGTGGGCGGCGTGACCAAGTTCGCTTGCGTCGACGGCCCCGACTTCGATGCCACCCTGGTCGACTGGGATGACCTTCGTGCCCGCCAGGCCGCTTACCGTTCCGAAGAGGGCGAGTCCCTCAAGGCCTATGAGGAAAAGAGCTGCGCATGCCACTAGTTAACGGTCGTTTCGTTGCCGATATGAAGTCGCCCCGCACCCCCGATAACGAGGAGCCGGCTGCCGAGCGCGCCTGCGACTTCCGCCCCGTCGACAAGGGCTTCACCGAGGAGATGGCGCTGGCCGAGGCCGAGCGCTGCCTCAACTGCAAGAAGCCGTTCTGTGTTGAGGGCTGCCCCGTCAACATCAACATCCCCCGCTTTATCGAGCAGATCCGCGCGAAGGACTTCGGCGGCGCTCTCGATACCATCCGCGAGGACTCCATGCTTCCCGCCATCTGCGGTCGCGTCTGCCCGCAGGAGAACCAGTGCGAAGGCAAGTGCATCCGTGGTAAGAAGTCCGAGCCCGTGGCCATCGGCCAGCTCGAGCGCTTCCTGGGTGACCGCCCCGAGCTCGCCTCCACGCCCAAGATGGCCCCCAAGAACGGCAAGAAGGTCGCCGTCGTGGGCTCTGGCCCGTCCGGCATCACCTGCGCTGGCGAGCTCGCCCGTAACGGCTTTGACGTCACCGTCTTCGAGGCCTTCTTCACCGGCGGCGGCGTGCTGGTCTACGGCATCCCCGAGTTCCGTCTGCCCAAGGCAGTCGTCAAGCGCGAGATCGACGGCCTGGAGGACATGGGCGTCAAGTTTGAGTACAACTCCGTCGTGGGCAACATGGCCACGGCCGAGGAGCTGTTCGAGCAGGGCTTCGACGCCATCTACGTGGCGACCGGCGCTGGCCTGCCCAAGTTCCTCAACGTCCCCGGCGAGAACCTGCCCAACGTCTTCTTCGCTAACGAGTACCTCACCCGCGTGAACCTGATGAAGGCCAACAAGTTCCCCGAGTACGACACCCCCACCAAGCACGGCAAGAACGTCGTCGTCTTTGGTGGCGGCAACGTGGCTATGGACGCCGTCCGTACCGCCAAGCGTCTGGGCGCCGAGCACGCCATCATCGCCTACCGTCGTACCGAGGACGAGATGCCCTGCCGTCGCGCCGAGCTGCACCATGCTAAGGCCGAGGGCGTCGAGGTTCTGCCGCTCGTCTCCCCGCTCGAGTTTGTCGCTGGCGAGGACGGCTCCGTGTGCGCCGTCAAGGTCCAGAAGATGGAGCTCGGCGAGCCTGACGAGTCCGGCCGTCGTCGCCCGGTGCCCATCGAGGGCGCCATCGAGGAGATTCCCTGCGACGTCGCAATCTCGGCTATCGGCACCAACGCCAACCCCTTCGCAAAGAAGATCGGCGGCAAGATGGAGCTCAACAAGTGGGGCTACATCGTTGCCGACGAGGAGACTGGCCAGACCACCGATCCCCGCATCTGGGCTGGCGGCGACATCGTCACCGGTGCCGCTACGGTCATTCTGGCGATGGGCGCCGGCAAGAAGGCCGCTGCCTCCATCACCAAGAGCCTGCTGGGCGAGTAATCACCTACAGCGCTAGCCATCAAACGGCAAAGTCCCCGTCGAGCACACGCCCGGCGGGGACTTTTTCTATGCCGACCACCCAACCACCACGATGGGGACAGGCACCTTTGTGATGGTTTGGGGCCTGACCGGCCAGTTTGTCTCGATCTGTAACAGGTAGGCCACGTTGAGTCCCGTAGTTGTTACAGATTGAAACATTGTGCGAACATCCGCCTGTTCATCTCAATCTGTAACAGTTAGAGACCAAATTCCCCGCTACGTGTTACAGATCAAGACGTTAGGTTGGCGGCCGAACGGTTCATCTAAATCTGTAACAGTTAGAGCCTTTTTCGCTGGCTTGGTGTTACAGATCGAGATTTGGCAAAAGCCGAGGATAGGCACTGCCGCCAAAGCCTTCCCCTCCGCCTAAAACAAAAACCACCACAAAGGTGCCTGTCCCCTTGTGGTGGTTTCGACCGGTTAGCCTTCGAGCTGAGCCACCTTGTAGCGGTAGGCAGCGGCGATGACGTCCTTGCAGCCTTCGCGGCCCAGCTTGGCGCGGTTGACGACGATGTCCTTGCCGCTCGTCATCTTCCACTTGCCGGCGCTGTAGCGCTTATAGAACGCCTCGCGCGCCTTCTGCTGCTGTTTGACCAGCTTGGCGCCCTTCTTTTTGTTGAGGCCACGCTTCTTGCGTACGATCTCGACGCGGTCCTCAAAGGGAGCGGTCACCAATACGGCAATGTGATTGGGGTTGTTACGCAGCAGGTAGTCGGACAGACGGCCTTCGATAATGCAGCTCTCGGTCTCGCCCAAGTCCAAAATCACCTGGCTCATCTTTTGGAACAACTTGTCCGAGTACGAACGCGCATCGTAGCGGTCGGGCAGAAACGCCATGTTCTCCACAGCCAGGCGCTCGTCATAGGCGGCCATCTTATCGAGCGACTCACCTGTACGCAGCGACGCGCGCACCAGCAGCTCGTTATCGTACAGCGGAATCCCCAGCTCATTGGCGAGGATACGGCCAATCTCGTGGCCCTCGGCACCAAAGTCGCGCGCGATGGTAATGACCACAGGACTCTTCTTGTTCTCCAGATCGCTCATCGCGATTCCTTTCTAACAGATGAGAAAAAGGCTGTCTATCGCCTTTTCTCACGATAGCGTACCAGGGAAAGCCAGGCTATGCGGCCACGATGCGACGTTGATATGCCCTCACCAGCAGCGAGATACCAAAGTTGAGCACAAAGTACATCGCAAACACCAGGCCGTAGAGCATAAGCACCTGCGACAAGTCAATCGCGTGGGCCATCACGACATTTGCCGTGTACATGAGCTCGGCCACGTTAATGCCCGAAAGATACGAGCTGTCCTTGATGACGGTCGTGCACTGGCTAAACAGCGCCGGAATGATCGTCTTAAACGTCTGCGGCAGAATGATGTAGCGCATGGTGGCAAAGAAGCCAAAGCCCTGGCTCTGCGCTGCCTCAAACTGGCCGCGCGGAATCGAGTTGAGGCCGCCGCGCACAATCTCAGCCATAACAGCGCTGGTAAACAGCGTAAAGGCGATGGTCGAAATCACAATGTCCAAACCCTGCACCGTAAAGTAGATAAAAAGGATCCACAGCAGGTTCGGCGTGCAACGGAACAGCTCGATATAGGCACTCACCAAAATACGGAACGGGCGGGGCGCATAGCTTTTAACAAGCGCCAGCACCGTGCCAAAGATGAGCGAGAAAAAGATCGACAGCACCGAGATCTCGATTGTCTTAACAAAGCCGCCCCAAATGTAGAGCAGGTTGGTTGCGTTGAAGATTTCCATGCGCTAGGCCTCCTCTACGTTGTCGAGCCCCAGCTCGGCCAGGCTCACGCCGCGCGGACGCTCCTTGGAGCGGCGCTCGAGCCACTGCACCAGCATGGCGAGCGGAAAGCAGATGATGAAGTACATAAGGCAGCAGACGATGTATCCCTGCAGGTAACCGTACAGACTCACAAAGTTGTCAGAACGGTACATAAGGTCGCCGCCGGCCACAAGCGCCAGCACCGACGTGTTCTTGACCAGGTTGAGCGCCTGGTTACACAGCGGCGGCAGAATGATCTTGAACGTCTGGGGCAGCACGATGTACCAGTACGCCTGTGCACGGGTAAAGCCCTGGCTCTGGGCCGCCTCCATCTGACCGCGCGGAACCGCCTCGATACCGGTGCGGATGACCTCCGAGATGTAGGCCGCGTGATACAGGCCCACACCCAAGAAGCCCAGCACGAACGGCGCGATGCGCACCGGCTGGTCGGCACCGGTTATGGCCTGCAAAAACTGCGGACCGGCCATGTACATAAAGAGCACCTGTACGGGCAACGGGGTGTTCTGGTAAAACTCCACGTACACGCGGCTTATGGCGCGCAGCACGCGCGAACGAGTGGTAGAGAACACGCCCAACAGCGTGCCCAGCACCAGCGACAGCAGCAGACCGGCAACGACCACCTGCAGCGTCACGCCAAAGCCCTCCCAGAAGGGCCCCATATTTTGAAATGTCGTCGACCAACGGTCGGCGTCAAATAATCCTTCGAGCATTTGATTCCTTCCTTGGACGATGCGCCTATACAAGACCCCAGGTCTTGACCTCTTGGTCGAGCCAGCCGTCGGCCAGGCGATCGCAAATCACCTGATCGACCACGGCCGAAAGGTCGCAGCCCTTCTTGGTCGCCACGCCGTAGCCCTGCTCACCAAACTTGACCTCGGGCTGCAGCAGCTCAACGGTCTCGTTCATGTAACCGGCCAGCGTGGAGCGGTCCATGGCAAAGACGTCGATATTGCCGGCGTCGAGCGAACTCTTGATGATGGGGTAGCCGCTAAAGGCCCTAAACTCGGGCTTGCAGCTAAAGCCGTTGTCCTTGATCATCTGCTCGATCAGGCCCTGCGTGGTGGCACCCTGGCTCACGCCAATGACCTTGCCGTCCAGGTCCTCAATCGAGGTAAAGCCCGAACGCTTCTTGACCATGAGTCCCACGTAGTCGGTGCGGTACGGCGTCGAGAAATCCCAGCTCTTCTTGCGCTCGTCGGTGATGGTGTAGGTCGCCGCGACCACGTCAAGTTGGCCGTTATCGATCAGCGGGCCGCGCGTCTTGGGCGTTACGTCGGTAAACTCGACAAGCTCCTGAGCGCGAGCCTCCTTGTAGCTCACGCCAAAGACGGCAGCGGCGATCTGGTAGCACAAATCGACTTCCATGCCCTCAAAGCTGCCCTTGGCGGTGTCGTAGTAGCCGTAGCCGGGAACGTCCTTCTTAACGCCGGCATTCAGATGGCCACGCGACTTAATGGCCGCAAGCTTGGACCCCTTGTCGGAACCCTCGCCACTGGTGGAGTTGCCGCAACCGGTAAGCGCGGCCCCCGTCAGCGCGAGCATGCCGGCGCCCGCCAGCTGCAAAAAGTGACGGCGCGACACGGCCGCCCTCGTCATATCCGTCATGTCCATCACCGCGCCTAGTGCAGAATCTTGGACAGGAACTCGCGGCAGCGCGGGTTCTCGGGGTTATCGAAGAAGTGCTCGGGCGTGCCCTCCTCCAGGATGCGGCCGTCCTCCATAAAGATGACGCGGTCGGCCACCTGGCGCGCAAAGCCCATCTCGTGCGTCACGCAGATCATGGTGATGTCCTCCTGCGCGAGCTCAATCATAACGTCCAGAACCTCCTGGACCATCTCGGGGTCGAGCGCCGAGGTCGGCTCGTCAAACAGGATGATGGGCTGCTTGGTGCACAGGGCACGGGCGATGGCGATGCGCTGCTGCTGACCGCCCGAGAGATTCTGCGGATACTCGCCGGCCTTATGCGCCATGCCAACGCGCTTGAGAGCGGCGATGGCGATCTCGGTCGCCTCCTCCTTGCTCTTCTTTTGCAGCTTGATGGGCGCGAGCGTCAGGTTGCCGAGCACCGTCATGTTGGGATACAGGTTGAACTGCTGAAACACCATGGAACTATACTTGCGAGCCATCTCCAGGTGATTCTTTTTGGTGAGCGGCGTACCGTCGATGACGACCTCGCCCGACGTGGGCTCCTCCAGATAATCGACGCAACGGATGAGCGTCGACTTACCCGAGCCGGAAGGCCCGATCATTACGAGCTTCTCGCCGCGCTTGACGGTGAGATTGATATCTTTGAGCACATGCAGGTCGCCAAAGTACTTGTTGAGATGCTTGATCTCGATCATGTCTGCCATGAATGTCCCTTCCCTGCGTTTACACGAGTTGAACTATTGTACGGAAAGAACCGCGTTTCCGCAGCCCACACTACATTCCCGTAAAGAACCCGCAACCTTCCACCCATGAACTGCGCCCCAAATCTTGGACGCCCTAAATAGCGACTAGGCCGCAAGGGCCT
>CABQNF010000019.1 GCA_902465465.1 uncultured Collinsella sp.
TACACAGGCGAAGAGGTCGTGAGCCGTCAGTTCATCCTTGACGAGCGCCCGGACGCCATCATCGACATCATTGACGCCACCAACATTGAGCGTAACCTGTACCTGACACTGCAGCTCATGGAGCTTGACCGTCCTATGGTCATCGCGCTCAACATGATGGACGAGGTGACGACCAACGGCGGCGCCATTGACGTCAACCTGCTCGAGAGTCTGTTGGGCGTGCCGGTCGTTCCCATTAGCGCCGCGCGAAACGAGGGTATCGGCGAGCTGGTGGACCACGCCCTGCACGTGGCGCGATTCCGCGAGCGCCCTGGTCGCCTGGACTTTTGCGCGCCCGACGGTCCGGACGGCGGTGCGCTGCATCGCTGCATCCACGGTATTGCTAACCTGATCGAGGACCATGCCGTGACGGCGCACATCCCGGTGCGCTTTGCGGCGACCAAGCTGGTCGAGGGCGATGAGCTGGTAACCGAGGCGCTTCACCTGGATCGCAATGAGCTCGACGCTATCGAGCACATCATTACCCAGATGGAGGGCGAGGCCGGCACCGACCGCCTATCTGCGCTGGCCGATATGCGTTTTAGCTTTATCGGCGACGTGTGCGGGCGTTGCGTCGTCAAGCCGCACGAGAGCCGCGAGCACGTGCGCTCCGTCAAAATCGACCGCATCCTGACAGGTCGTTACACAGCCATTCCGGCGTTTCTGGTGATCATGGGCCTCGTCTTTTGGCTGACGTTTGGCGTGATCGGCGCGGCGTTGCAGGGATTCATGGAGGACGGTATCGCTGCCATCATCGCCTCGGCCGATGCGGGCCTCAAGGCATTCGGAACCAACGACGTGGTGCGCTCGCTGGCTGTCGATGGCGTGCTTACGGGTGTGGGCAGCGTGCTGACCTTCCTACCGATTATCGTCGTGCTCTTCTTGTTCCTCTCCATTCTGGAAGACTCGGGCTACATGGCACGCGTAGCCTTTGTCATGGATAAGGTGTTGCGTCGCTTTGGCTTGTCGGGCCGCAGCTTCGTGCCCATGCTCGTCGGTTTTGGCTGCACCGTGCCGGCTATCATGTCGACCCGTACGCTCCCATCCGAGCACGACCGCAAGATGACGGTCATGCTCACACCGTTCATGAGCTGCTCAGCCAAGTTGCCGGTTTACGGCTTGCTGTGCGGAGCATTCTTCCCGCAGGCGACGGTCCCCGCCATGGTCTCGCTCTATCTGATCGGCATCGTGGTCGGCTGCATTGCCGCCCTGGTGCTCAACCGCACTGCCTTTAAGGGCGACCCGGTGCCGTTTATCATGGAGCTTCCCAACTACCGCCTGCCGAGCGTCAAGACGACAGTGATGCTGGCATGGGATAAGGCCAAGGACTTTATTACCAAGGCCTTTACCATTATCTTTGCCGCGACCGTGGTCATCTGGTTTCTCCAGACGTTCGATATCCGCTTTAATGTGGTCGCCGATCAGTCGCAAAGCCTGCTTGCGGGCCTCGGCAGCATCATCGCGCCGGCGCTGGCGCCGCTTGGGTTTGGCGACTGGCGTGCATCCACGGCGCTCGTCACCGGACTTATCGCCAAGGAGAGTGTCATCTCGACCCTCACCGTGCTTTTGGGTGCAACGTCACCCGCGGCACTGTCGACCATGTTTTCGCCGTTTACTGCCTATGTGTTCCTGGTCTTTACGTTGCTGTACCCGCCGTGCGTGGCTGCAATCGGCGCCGTCAAGAGCGAGCTGGGCGGACGCTACGCCGTTGCCGTGTTCGCGTTTCAAGTGACGGTCGCCTGGATCGTGGCGTTTGTCGTGCATTCGGCGGGCATATTGCTGGGGTTGGCTTAAGGGCGCGTTGATGCTCCGCACTTTTGGGCGAGCAAGAATTCAATAAATATGAGTAAAAATACCGACAATTGTTGAACTGCGGGGACTGTCCTACGCTGCAGATTGCCGTTCGCTGCCTATTTGCTGCCGTTTACGGATTCGTAAATACTTGCAATCGTCGGTCGATTTAACCGCATTACGCGATGCCGATGCGCATTTTGTGTGCCCCTTTCTACAATCACTTTGTGTCTATTGCCGAACATGTCTTCCGTTTCGCCTGTGTGGGGACGTGGGCTGCAATAGTCGTTTATAGAGGCTCATTGAGGAGGGAATTGATGAAAGAAAAATTCCAATCGTTCGGAAAGGCAATGCTCGTTCCGATTACGCTCATTGCCATTTCCGGTCTCTTTTTGGGTATCGGTAGCGTTTTTACGACCGAACTGACCCTTGTGTCCCTTGGCGTTAATTGGGACTGGTATGCCGCTTCGCCGCTCTTTACGTTCTTCTCGGTATTTAAGGGTCTCGGCGAGGTAATCATTGGAAACCTCGGTGTTTTGTTTGCCGTCGGCTGCGCCTTCTCCTTGTCTCGCAAAGAGAAGGGCTGGGCTGCCTTTTCCGCCCTTGTCTGCTATCTCACCATGCTCAAGACGGTTGAGATTCTGCTTGGAGCAGCTGGCTTGGCTGCCGACAATACAACGGTGGAAGCTCTTCAGAAGGTCGGCCTTACGTCCATTCAGGCGAGTGAGCAGTCCGCACTCTACACTACCTCGCTCGGCTTTTTTGGCTACAGCTCTGGTGTCTTTGGCGGCATTATCGTGGGCTGCCTGGTCGCTTGGATCACCGGCCGTTTTTACAAGACCAAGCTTCCAACGGCGCTGGCGTTTTTTGCGGGCAGTCGAACGGTCCCCATTGTATCGCTGGTCGCCGGTGGCATCCTGGGCGGCATCATGTACTTCGTCTGGCCCGTCATCGGTGGATGCTTCTCGGGTATTGCGACGTTCGTGAAAGGCTCCGGTCTGGTCGGTACGTTTGTCTATCGCTGGGTGCTCGAGAGCCTTGTGCCGTTTGGCTTGCATCCGCTGCTCGAGACGCCCATGTATTGGACTGAGCTTGGCGGCTCCATGGTCGTCGATGGAACGCGCGTGGTGGGCAATAGCGCCATTCAGCTTGCACAGCTCGCTTCTCCCAGCAGTGACAAGCTCTTGGTTAGGGCCTTCATGGCTGGCTATGGCATTAACGATTACGCGTTGTTCCCGGGCATCGCCCTTGCTATGTGGTCTTGTGCCAAGCCCCAGAACCGCAAGAAGGTTGCTGGTCTTTTAATCCCCACAGTGATTTCGACTGTTTTCTTTGGCGTTACGGAGCCTATTCTCTTTACGTTCCTGTTTGCCGCCCCCTGGCTCTACTTTGGCGTTTACGCTCCGCTTTCCGGACTGGGTGAAGTTCTCTCGGAAGCAATGGGCGTTTCGGTGTACCAGGGAAATATCAAGGACCTGATCCCATTCTTATTCCGCCCCGAGAAGCTTAATCTGCTTCCGTACCTTATTCTGCTCCCCGCTTTTTTTCTGGCAGCTTTCTTCCTCTTCCGGTTCTTTATTACTAAGTTCGATATCAAGACGCCCGGTCGAGACGATGGTGACGATATTGAGTTGATCAACAGCAGAGCTGAGTTCGAGGCAAAGGCCGCTGAGGCAAAGGGCGAGTCTGATAGCACTCCCGAGAAGGCAGTCCAGGGCCGTGCGACCAAGGACAGCGCGCTTGCTGTTGGCATTGTCGAAGCGCTTGGTGGAGCCGACAACATTGATGATCTTGACAACTGCATCTCACGTCTTCGCGTGATTGTCAAGGATGGTTCTAAGGTTGCAGACGACGAGGTGTTCACCAAGAATCTTGAAGCTATGGGCGTTATCCGCCTGAGCGACAAGGCAATCCAGGTCATTTACGGTCCTCGTGTCGGCGAAGTCGCTTCTGAGGTGCACGAAGTTCTCGGTGACGAGTAAAACGCGCAAGTGGCTTTCAATTGCATAGCGCAATTCCAGGGCTTGGCTTCCTATCGCATGATTTAGGGGGCCAAGCCTTCTTGTTTTAGATTGTCAAGGCAGATACTCAATAGTTCTTCGAATGCGAGAATACAACTTCCGGTAAAGCAGTTAGGCTTAACGTTCTTAAGATCCATTGGGTGATCGTCATGTATCGTAAAGATCGCGTCTGCCGTCTTGGCGAGCTCGCTGTCTTCGTTGCCGGTAAACGCGAGGGTCGTAATGCCCGCGTCGTGGCATGCCCTTGCGGTTTCCAGGATGGCTTCTGTCTGGCCCGATTTGGATATGAGCATCATGCAGCTGAGCGTATTTCGGTTGGATTCGACAAACTGATCGGTTTCTAGGAAATCCTGTATGACGGCCAAAAAGCCAAGTCCAACGAGCTTAGTCGCCATGTACTGCGCAACGATGCGTGAGAAACCCTCTCCGTTTACTCCGATCATTCTGTTGCGATGCAGGGCGGCGATGAATACGTCTACATCTCCGGTGTGGCATACGAAGTGGACGCTACTGTCTTTGAGTGATTGATTCATTTCGCGGGAGACATGCTGAAGGTGCTTGAGATCGTACATCATTTCGCGATAGCCACGGTAGCCGAGCTTTTTCGAAAGCCTGATGACTGTCGTCATGCTGGTAAAGCATGCCATGGCGACGGGTTTTATGCCAATATCATCGAGGGTGTCGATATTGTTGAGTAGGTATTCGAGTACGCTTTGCTCGGTTTCGGATAGCTTTGCGGCTGAGTAGAGCTTGGAAATCTGCTTTTTATCAACCATCGGTGCTCCCTTCCCGCCGGACGTGTGTGGCCGCTTCCGTTGCGTAAATAATAACTCCTTGGGGAATTCCTTTCCCGCCTTGCAGCCGGGGCGGGAAGCGGCCCTCCATGCTGGATACAATATCCATACACAGGCGAACCATGCAATATTGAATGTGCTAATTGGGGGTTTCGATATGAAACTTACGGTCATAGGCGGCGGTGGCGTCCGCTCCATGTTTTTGGCAAAGAGCATAGCCCAGCAGGCGTCATCGCTTGGAATCGATGAACTTGTGTTTATGGACAATGATCCCGAGAAGCTGCGCATCTACGGTGGCCTTGCCGCCCATGTCTCGGGCATGCTTTGCCCCACGCTTAATTTTTCACTGACGGGCGATGCAGTCGAGGCCGTTAAGGACGCCGATTACGTGATCACGACGATTCGCGTCGGTGGGGACCATATGCGCGTTCGCGATGAGCGCATTGCTCTCTCACATGGGGTTCTTGGCCAAGAGACGACTGGCGCAGCCGGCGTGTCTTTTGCCATGCGCTCCGTCCCTGCGCTTGCTTCGTATTGCGAGTTAATCAAGAAGTACGCAAAGCCGGGCGTCAAGGTGTTTAACTTTACTAATCCCGCTGGCGTCGTATCTCAGGCCTTACGCGATATGGGCTACGATTTTACTTATGGCATTTGCGATGCCCCCTCGGGCATGTTGCATCAGTTTGCCGAGTATAAAAGCGTTGATCCCGCATCGGTTCAGGGCGAGTGCTATGGACTCAACCACCTCTCGTTCTTCCGCAATGTGACGGTTGACGGCGAGGACATCATGCCCGACTTGATCCACGACGACGGGGCATATGCTCATACGGATCTTAGGTTCTTCGAGAAGGATCTCGTTCTAAATCGCGGATGCGTGCCAAATGAGTACCTATACTATTTCTACTATCGCGAGCGCGCCGTTGCTAACGTTCTCTCTTCGCCCCAGACGCGCGGCGAACTAATCGAAGAAATTAATCGAGAAATGACGAGCGAGCTTGCATCTATCGATATTGAGAACGACTTCGAAAAGGGCCTCGCGTGCTTTGAGAAGTGGTACGGAATGCGCGAAAACAACTACATGGCGGCCGAGACAGGTATTCACCGCGACAAGCCGTGGACGTTTGACGTGTACGGCAAAGATGCTGGCGGATACGCAGGTGTCGCGCTTCGTTTCATGGATATTGCTCGCTCTGGCAAGACGCAGCAGATGATCCTGTGCACCCCCAACAATGGCGCCATCCCCGGCCTTCTCGATACAGATGTCATCGAGTCAACGTGCGATATCTCCACCGATGGCTGTGTACCGCATCGCGTCGAAGCCGATTCTGTGCCCGCGGGAAACCTCGAATTGATTCGTCGCGTCAAGTACTACGAGCGCACCGTGGCGCGTGGCATCGTTAACCGATCGAAGCGCGACATTGTCGAGAGCCTCGCGATGCACCCGCTCGTTAATTCGTACTCCTTGGCGAAAGATATCGCCGCGCAGTACTTTGAGCTTAACCGCGACTACATCGACGGCTGGACAGACTAGTCTGGACGTTAAAACTAAAAATTATGGATGGGCGGACCGGCGTTTATATTGGCGCCCGTTCGCCCTGCCTAGTAAGAAAACGGGTATAGAGTGAACTTGCGAGAGAACTTCAATGTCTTTCTGGAATCGGGCGATCGGGCGAAGGGATGCCGGAGTGGCTGCACGATGGCGTTATATATCCCCTTGTTTGTTATGAGCGCGCTTCAACTTGGTGTATCAAACGTTGCAACTGAGCTCGCCTATAACAATCCGTCCATTACGCTTATTTGCACTGTGGTCGCGGCCTTTTTAAACCTGCTTCTATCGAATGTGGCTTTTTCATTATTTGCCGTCGACCGGTCCAAAGAGACGGTGCAACCTGCTCGAACCCCTCCGGTTTATCTCTTGGCCTCGACGGTTCCCCTCCAGATTTCTGGGGCGCTACTACTTTATTTGGTTCACTTGATTTTATCGGCAATTGTAGTCTTTGCCTCGCTTGTGAGCAGTCAGCTCGGGGTGTTGTGCTCGCTTGTGGTGGCAGTAATCGTGACGCTTCTTTCCGCGTCGTTCGTATTCGTGTTAATTGAAGATGCGGGCGTGGAGCAGAGGGGGCTACGAGGCATTCGGTTTGCACCACGCTACATCATGCGTTCGGTCACGGCGCTTCGTTCCTCCTGCAGAGAAATCGCGCGTCCCGCAACGCTGCTAGTGGCATGGAACCTGGTTGCAAGTTGCGCTATCCAGGTTCTTGTCGGATGGGTAGTTTCGAGTGCGGCGCTGCTGTCGGCACTTTCAGTGACGGCGCTTGTACATGAGGGACTTTATTATGGGGCGTTTGCTTATATCCTTCTTTTGCTAGTTCATTGTGCGGTTGCGAGTTGGCTCGAAATTGACGTGCTCATGGGGGTGTCCTTGTGCGTATCCGAGCAGGCGCGATAGCCCGAAGATGAAGCCGCGTTTTCGACATTGAGTTCCTGCGTACCTTGCTTTCTAAGTAGAATTGGCGCGCCGTCTGTTAACGATCGTTTTCCAAGAATTCTTTTGTTGCTCATTTATAGACTTCTCATTGCTATAATCGCCCACCGCCCAAGACAATCGGAGAGGTTTCCTACATGACTCAGGCAAGACAAGATAGCATCTCAGTCAAGCAGTGGCTCCCGCTTATCGGGCTCACCTGCTGCGCGTTCGTGTTCAACACGTCGGAGTTCATGCCCATCGGTCTGCTGACCGACATCGCCGCATCGTTTTCGCTCACCGAGGCCCAAGCTGGCATCATGATCTCGGTCTATGCCTGGGGCGTCATGCTGCTGTCGTTGCCGCTCATGGTGTTTGCCTCGCGCTTCGAGTTCAAGCGGATGCTGCTGGGCGTGCTCGCCGTGTTCTCGCTGGGCCAGTTTCTGTCGGCTGTGGCGCCGACTTATCCCATCCTGGTCTGCGCGCGCCTGGTGGTCGCTTGCGCACATGCCGTGTTCTGGTCGGTCGCCTCGATTATGGCCTCGCGCCTGGTTGACACGCGCCATGGGGCGCTCGCCATCAGCATGATCGCCACGGGCTCTTCCATCGCACAGATCTTCGGCCTGCCGCTCGGCCGCGCCATTGGCCTGGCCGTGGGCTGGCGCATGACGTTTGCTGTGGTCGGAGCGCTGTCTGCTGTCGCGGTCGTCTACCAGGCCACGGTGTTCCCTGCCATGCCAGCGGGCGAGCGTTTTACGCTCAAGCAGCTGCCCGAGCTGCTCAAGAACCCGTTCCTCGTCGCGCTCTATGCGGTCACGGTGTTCATGGCAACTGGCTATTACGCGAGCTATAGCTATATCGAGCCTTTCCTGGCTCAGGTCGCGCATGTCGACGCAAGCGCTATCACTATGACGCTGACGGCGTTTGGCTGCTCTGGTCTGCTCGGAAGCTGGCTGTTTGGCCGCCTGTTCGATGGGCATCGCTTCCCGTTCTTGGCTATCACGCTCTCCGGCGTGCCGGAGACCATGCTGCAAACTATTTACGGCCGCATCGTCGCTCGTGGCAGTGCTTGCCGTCTGCGCACTGTGGGGTTGCTGCGCCACGGCCTTTAACGTGGCGTTTCAGGCCGAGCTCATCAAGTACACGCCGGCGGACTCGTCGGCCGTCGCCATGTCGATCTTCTCGGGCCTGTTCAACCTCGGTATCGGCACGGGTACCGCGATCGGCGGAGCCGTGGTTTCGGGTCCCGGTATCGCCTGGATCGGCTGCGCAGGTGGCGCAATCGCCGTCGTGGGCGTCATCCTCGCCATCACGGTGCTATTCCCAGCCATACGCCGCGCAAAGCCCGTCGCCTAGCCACGTCTCTCACCGCAAATTAGCTACCCTGCCGGGCATACAATGGATGTCGTTGTGTTGAGCTTACCGGGAGGTTGCTATGTGGGCATACGAGACGACGTTCTATCAGATCTATCCGCTGGGCTTTTGCGGAGCTCCGCGCGAAAACGCCGCGCCCGTTGCCGAGGATGAGCTCGCCCAGGCTGTCAACGCCGCGCCAAACCCCGATGCGCCCATCATGAAGATCGCCCAATGGGCCGACTACCTGCAGGAACTCGGCGTTGGCGCCGTGCTCATCAACCCGCCGCTCGAATCTGATAGCCACGGTTACGATACACGCAGCCTGCGCCACATCGACCGCCGCCTGGGTGGGGACGCCGACTTTGCCGCCGTATGCGACACGCTGCATGCCCATGGCATCCGCGTGGTGCTCGATGCCGTCTTCAACCACGTCGGCCGCGGTTTTTGGGCCTTCCGCGACGTGCAGGAGCGCAAGTGGGACTCGCCGTACAAGGACTGGTTCCACATCAGCTTTGACGGTGACTCGTGCTACGGCGACGGCTTTTGGTACGAGGGCTGGGAAGGCCATTTTGAGCTCGTGAAGCTCAACCTGCAAAACCCCGCCGTGGTCAATTACCTGCTCGAGTCCGTGCGCCGCTGGGCCGAGGTCTTTGGCGTCGACGGCCTGCGCCTGGACGTCGCCTACATGCTCGACCGCGATTTCATGCGTCGTTTGCATAGCTTTGCCCGTGAGCTCAAGCCCGGCTTTGTGCTCATTGGCGAGACGCTCCACGGCGACTACAACCAGATCGTCAACGACGAGATGCTCGACTCTTGCACCAACTACGAGTGCTACAAGGGCCTGTACTCCAGCTTTAACTCGGTCAACATGTTCGAGATCGCCCATTCGCTGCACCGTCAGTTTGGCGGCGACCCCTGGTGCATCTACCGCGGCAAACATCTGCTGTCGTTTGTCGACAACCACGATGTGCCGCGCCTGGCGAGCATCCTCACCGACAAGTCCTGTCTGCGTCCCGCCTACGGCATGCTCTTTGGCATGCCAGGCATCCCGTGCGTCTACTATGGCAGCGAGTGGGGAATTGCTGGCGAAAAGGGCGGCCCCGATGGCGACTGGGCGCTGCGCCCTGCGCTCGATGAGCCTGCGCCCAATGAGCTGACGGCGTTCATCACGCAACTCGCACACCTTCGCTCGGCCGACGACGCGGCTGCCCGTGCTCTCAACTACGGTGCCTATCGCAACGTGGTGATCCAGAACAAGCAGCTGCTGTTCGAGCGCGCCTGCGACGGCGCGACGGTACTCGTGGCGGTGAATGCCGTGGGTGAGCCTTACACCTTTGGCGCCGGCGAACTCAACGGCTCCTTCGTCGACCTGCTTGCCGACGATGCGCCCACGGTCGAGCTGACGGGTACCCTTGAGCTTGCACCCTACGAGGTGCGCTATCTGTTGAGAGCCTAGCCCATGGCCGTGTCTGACGAGGGCTATCAACATATTGAGCATGGGTTTGAGCCCGTGTTCGACCAGCACTCGCGCGTTTTGGTGCTCGGGTCGTTTCCCTCGGTGCTTTCGCGCACCAATGCCTTTTATTACGGCAACCCTCAGAATCGCTTTTGGCGTGTGATGGCCACGTGCCTCGGTATGCCTGTGCCGCCCAACGAGGGCGATCCTTTGGCAAGCGGTGAGCCCGCGACGCTCGATGCCTCCATTGCCGCCAAGCGATCCGTGCTGTTGAACGGTGGCGTGGCCCTGTGGGATGTGATTGAGAGCTGCGACATTAAGGGCTCGAGCGACGCGAGCATTCGCAACGTTGTGCCGGCACATATCGAGTGCATTACCGATGCCGCGCCGATCGAGGTCGTTGTCTGTAACGGTGGTACGGCAGGGCGACTCTACAAACGCTACTTGCAAGATCGGACGGGGCTACCCGCCATCGTCCTGCCCTCGACAAGTCCCGCCAATGCCGCCTGGCATCTTGAACGTCTTGTTGAGCGTTGGCACGAAGCCGTTGACTGGGCTGTTATTTAATTTAGATTTTTGTTTGAGCGTGGGCGCCCAGACGTTTCAGAACGCCTCGCCAGATCGGCGCGGGCACGGCTGGCTCGGCGCAAACCATGCCGTCGGCGTCGACGTTGGCGGCATTGCCGCCGCCAAGTCGCTGTGCATGCTCGACGGAGCAGCCCATGCGCACAGCGCCCACAAGCTTATCTATCGCTTCCGAAAATGGTCGGCGCAAGAGGCCCATGCGTGGGGAATGGCGAAGCGCTGCGATGCCGCTGCCGGCGCAGATGGCAACGCCGCCACACCACAATTGGTCATGGCGCTCACATGCCTTGTGCAGGCGAACGGCGGTCCCACGCGCCTGCTCAGCGCCCCGTTGTGCGGCTCGAATCACGGCATAGACACGCGCTCCCGTACTGCCAAAGCGCTCAAGCGCCTGCTCGATAGCTGTCAACGTCTCATCGTCAGCCACATCTTCAATGGCCAGCACGATGCCATCGGCAACGCTGCCGGCGTCATTTGCCTTCAAGTCGACTGGGCGGGGGAGCGCGGTGCCAGAAAGCTGAGCATAGGCGGCGATGGCATCCTGCAAGTCCCAGAGCAAAAACTCAAGATCGGCGCTCTTGGGAATACTGATATACGCAATGGTTTGTAGTGTTTTTGGTACGTCGCCACGCGCGATTGTCTCCATGCCATCTCCTTTCCGGCTCGTTTCCGTTTAGGTTACACCGTCTGGTGGCGCCCCGCCGCGCTATCCTAGTGCAACCCTTA
>CABQNF010000020.1 GCA_902465465.1 uncultured Collinsella sp.
CGGCCAGAATCTTGTGGCCCTCGATTTGCTCGTCGGCTACATCCTGGCAGGTGAGAAAGCGAACGCGCTCGTGATCGAAGTCACCGAGCTCGTCGAGCACCTGCTGGTGCGTGCAGTTCTCGCAACCGAGCGACAGGAATAGCACGCCGGCCGCATTAGGATGACGCGAGAGCGCCACCAGCAGACGACGCGTCTGGGCATGGTCGGCGCCGGTCTGCGAGCAGCCAAAGGGATGCGGGAAGTAGTAAACACCCTCCAGCGAGCCATCGACCAGATCCTGGGCCTTCTCACACATGGCACGGGCGACTTCGTTGACACAGCCGACCGTGGGGATGATCCACAGCTCATTACGCGTCGCGGCACGACCGTCGGCGCGGCGGAACCCCATAAAGGTCTCGGGCTCAACCGGCTCAACGACCGGATGTGTGGGGTTGTAGGTGTACTCGACCTCGCCCGAAAGGTTGGTCTTGACATTATGTGTATGAAGCCACTGACCGGGCTGGACATCGCCCGTCACATGGCCGATAGGAAGGCCGTACTTGATGACGTCCTCCCCCGCGGCAATCGAGCGCACGGCCATCTTATGACCCTGCGGAATATCCTCCGCGGCCACGACCTCGCCCACCCCGGGAACCGCGACGGCGGTGCCCTTGGCAAGCGGCGACAGCGCGACGATCACGTTGTCGGCCGGATTGATCTGGATAGTGTTCATTGCAAATGGTCCTAACCCTACAGGTTGAGCAGAAGTCGAGACGCGGGCACGCCGTCCCGCGCCCGCGTCTGCGCCGGAAATTTACGCCTGAGCGTTGGCGAAGGCCTGCTTGGCGCCCTCGGCACGCACGACGGCGAGCGCGCTGACGACAAACTTCTCAAGACCTGCGATCTGCGTAAGGTCCTCGCCCCACATCTGCTCGTTGGTGAGCACGTCGTGCACCAGCTGGGCATCGTCGGCGCCGGCATGGGCGGCGTAGAAGTCGAGCACGAAGGCGTCGTCCTGAGCGGTGTACTCGGTGCCGTCGGAGCGACGCAGGTGCAGGCCGTCGCCCTCGCGGGACACGAGCTCCTGCGTGTAGAAGGAGATGAGCGTAGCGAGGCTCGTCGCCAGGCACTTGGGCAGGTTGCCGGTCTCGGCAACGTAGTCCTTGAGCGTGGGCAGGTCGCGAGCGCGCCACTTAGCCGTGGAGTTGAGGCAGATGGAGAGCAGCGCATGATCAATATACGGGTTGTCGAAGCGGTTTTCGACGGCGGCGGCAAAGGCCTTGCAGTCCTCGACATCCAAGTCGGCGGCAAGCGTCGGAATGACCTCGTCGTAGAGCATGGTGTTCATGAAGCCGCGAATGGTCTCGTCATGCATGCAGTCGCGCACGCTATCAAAGCCGGCAACCCAGGAACCCGGAACGAAGGCGGTGTGGGCACCGTTGAGGATGCGGACCTTGCGCTTTTTGTACGGGGTGACGTCGGGAGTCACAAAGACACCCGGAAGACCAGCCTTCACAAAGGGAAGCTTCTCGGCAAGCGACTCGTCACCCTGGATGCCCCACATCTGGAAGGGCTCGCGCACGGCCAGGAAGGGATCCTCGTAGCCCAGACGCTCAGCCACCGCGGCGGCCTCGGATGCGTCGCGGATACGGCCCGGTACGATGGTGTCGACGAGCGTGGTGCAGACGGTGCAGTCGTTGGCCATCCACTGCGCAAACTCGTCCTCCCAGCCCCAATCGCTCACATACTGGTTCATGATGCGCAGCAACTCCTCGCCGTTGTGATCGATGAGCTCGCAGGCGAGGACGATGACGCCCGGCTTACCGGCAGCCCAGCGGGTGTGGAGCACCTGGGCAAGCTTGGCGGGGAAGCTCGCGGGTGGCATGTCGTCGGCCTTGCAGGACGGGTCATAGGCGATACCGGCCTCGGTGGTGTTGGAGACGATAATCTCCAGGTCGTCAGAGACGGCGACCTCCATCATGGCGCGGTAGTCGTCCTCGCGGTACGGGTTGATGCAGCGGCTGCAAGCGCTAATCACGCGGGACTCGTCGACCGTGTTGCCGTCCTCCTTGCCGCGCACCAGCACGGTATACAGGTCGTCCTGGGCATTGATACCGTCGGCAAAGCCAAAGGCGCCGCTGATGGGCTGGACCATGACGATCTTGCCATTCCAGCCGGTCGCCTCGTTGCCCATGTCAAAGAAGCGGTCGACGAAGGCGCGCAGGAAATTGCCCTCGCCAAACTGCAGAACCTTCTCGGGAGCATCCTTGGGCAGCAAATAGCCCTTGTAGCCGATCTTCTCGAGCGCATCGTAGCTGATGTTCTCCATCTATGTGTCTCCTTAGATGTTTGTTAGCGTGCAAGCAAAACGGGGCTCCGCGTGTGGCAACGGCGCCCAGGGTTCGATGTGATTCGATGCGGGCTTAGGCCTCGTCGGTGTCCAGGTCAAAGCCAAAGTAGCGGACCGCATTGTTGTAGCTGATGTCACGCACAACCTCGCCCAGCAGCTCCATGTCGGCCGGGTACTTGCCCTGCTCGACCCACTCGCCGATCACGCTGCACAGCACGCGACGGAAGTACTCGTGGCGCGGATAGGACAGGAAGGAGCGGGAATCGGTAAGCATGCCCACAAAGTTGCCCAACACGCCCTCGTTAGCCAGAGCCGTAAGCTGCTCGCGCATGCCGACCTCGTTGTCGTTGAACCACCAGGCGGAGCCGTTCTGGATCTTACCGGCAGTCGGAGCCTCCTGGAAGCAACCCATGACGGTATCGATCATGGTGTTATCGATGGGGTTCAGGCTGTACAGGATGGTCTTGGGCAGGCCGCAGGTCTCCTGGATGGAGTTGAGGAAATCGGCGAGCTGGTCGGACGGCGTGTAGTTGGAGATGCAGTCGTAGCCGGTGTCGGGACCGAGCTTGGCGAACATGGCGCGGTTGTTGTCGCGCTTGCAGCCAAAGTGCAGCTGCATGGCCCAGCCCAGACGGACATACTCACTGGCAACGAACTGCATAAAGGCAGTCTTGTACTTGAGGACTTCTTCCTCGGTGAGCGGCTCAGCAGCCAGACCCTTGGCAAAGATAGCCTCGATCTCGTCGGCAGTAGCCGGGACGTACATAACGTAGTCGAGTGCGTGGTCGGATGCGCGGCAGCCCAGCTCGTGTGCAACGTCGTAGCGCTTGGAGATGGCAGCCTTCATGCCCTCGAAGTCGCTGACCTCAACGCCGGCAACCTCGGAGAGGTGCCTGCAGTAGTCGGCAAACTCCTGGCCACGCTCGATGCGCAGGGCGGCGTCGGGGCGCATGGCGGGAACGACCTGAACGTCAAAGCTGTCGTCGGCTGCAATCTTCTTGTGCCACTCAAAGCTGTCGGCGGGGTCGTCAGTAGTGCAGATCATGCGGACGTTGGACTGCTTGATCAGGTTGCGGCAGGTGAAGCTGGCCTCGGCGAGCTTGGCGTTGGCAAGGTCCCAGACCTCCTGGGCAGTCTTGCCGTTGAGGACGCCCTCGTAGCCAAAGTAGCGCTTAAGCTCCAGGTGGCTCCACTCAAAGACGGGGTTGCCGACGCAGCGACCCAGGGTCTCGGCCCACTTTTGGAACTTCTCGCGAGCAGGGGCGTCGCCAGTGATAAAACGCTCGTCGACGCCGTTGGCACGCATCAGGCGCCACTTGTAGTGGTCGCCGCCCAGCCAAACCTCGGTGATGTTCTCGAAACGCTTGTCCTCCCAAATCTCCTTAGGAGAAATGTGGCAGTGATAGTCGACGATGGGCATGCCCTCGGCAAAGTTGTGGAACAGCTCCTCGCCGGTCTTGGTGCTCAGCAGGAAATCCTGATCGTCCATAAAGTTTTTCATCAAACAGCCCCTTTGCTGGCAAGGCGGGCGCACGGCGCGCTCGTTATCCTTTAGGTGAACGTTCACTATACTAATCCATTGCACCTCAAAAGGTGAACGTTCACCTAACCACCACGGGGTGAACGGTAGATTTTGCCCGTTCAACGGTTGCTGGGGATGTGACTTGCATGTATTGCGGACTGGTTGGCGTCCCCGAACACCGAACTTGAGCGCTTTTGCTCAGGTGGGTCATGTCCCGACGTACATTTTTGGGAGTATTCAGCATTGGAGCGCGCCGTGCGCCATCCTCAGCGTCCTATTTGGAACGCAGATAGCGCCCGATCGGCATAAAAAGTGCCCCCGATGGCAAATTACGCCATCGGGGGCACTTAAAACAGTCGTTCTGCACCTCATTCAGGGCATGCCAATGCTGAATACTCCCAAAAATGCACGTCGCAAGAGGGGGTACCTGCTCAATCGGCTAAATACCCGCAAGTTCGCAGTAGCGGTCGACATTGCTGGCAAATACCATCTCGACAGCACCCTTCTGGACGGGCACCGTCGGGGTCCTTCCCCACAGCAGATAATCGCCCAGCGTCTTAGCGCCGCGATACGCCAGGCTCGTCGGGTCCTTATAGACAATATTGGTAAAGATACCGCGGCGCAAGGCCAGAGCACTTTCGGGAAACAGGTCGTTGCCGATCACCATGACCTGACCGGCCTTGCCGGTCGAGACGAGCGCGTCGGCAACCACTTCGGAACCAACGGCAAAAACGCTACAAATGAGCTCAGGGGCGTCCGGCGCACTCAAGCGCTTTTCGAGCTCATGCTTGAGCTGTTTGACTTGCGCATGGGCACCTGCAAGATCCTCAACCTGCCATGGAATATCACGTTCGCGCAGGTAATTGTGGAAGGCGCGGGCGGTTAGATAGTGCGAATCGGTATATGGGTCGCCTGTCAAAAGGAGCACGCGGGCGTCGGCCCCAGAAGCATGGACCAGGTTTGCCGCCTGCTCGGCCATAAGGCTGCCTGCCGTCGAATAATCGGCCAAGCTCGCACCCAAACGATTCAAATGCGGACGGTCGCCGTCGACAAGCTCAATCGTCACGCCCGCCTCGGCGATCTGCCCCAAAAGCTCAGTCGCACGATCGTCGCCCGGCGCATAGGCGAGCAAGCCATCAATCTTCTCGCCCACCTGCAGACGCTCGTCGATTTGCTCGAGTGCATCAGCGTAGCCGCCCACGCCAAATTCAACGCGCTCAACCGTAATGCCCCGGTCGATGACCTCCTGTTCAAAGCGATTGCAGCCTTCCCACAGGTAACGGAAAAAGTACGCTCCCTCGCGCGATGCGCGGGGCAGGCAAAACACCAGATTGATATCCTTGCGGCGCAGGCTTGAGGCACTTGTGTTGCGGTGATAGCCCATGGCCTCGGCCTTAGCGTTCACCTTGGCGCGCACGGATTCGCTCACGCCGGCCTTTCCCGTCAGAGCCTTGTGCACGGTATTGATGGAAACGCCAAGCTCGGCGGCTATGTCCTTCATGGTTACGCGAGCGCTCATGCGGTTACTCCGTTATAGATAAGTTGCCAATTAATAGTCCAGTTAACGATACCCCAAAAATACTCTTCGACTCGCCGTACTCTCCCTCAAATGCACAAAGCGCCCCGCGAACGGATGCCCGCGGAGCGCTTGGATGTCCGGACCTTATTTGATACCGCGACCCAAGTCTTCGGCGATTTTGTCTACGCCCTTAAGTGCAGCGCACGTCTTTTTGTTGGAGCAATGCCCCGTGCAAACGCCACCCTGAGCGCAGTCGGCGCAGGTGCCCTTGCGGTAGATGCGCACGCACACGGCGACAAACGCAACGCCGATAACAGCCAGTACAACAATATCGATAGGTGCCATAGCAAGCCTCCTCTAGTTAACCAGCACTTACTTTACCCCATTCTCCACCTACCAAATAGGGACAGGTTTATTTTGGTCGGTTTTATCTGCGGAAACGCCACATCTTACTTCTGGAGCAAAGCAATCTGTCCCCCATTGCGTCAAAAAGCCCGAGTGTCACTGAGACACCCGGGCTCGTGGAAAGGGGTTGATCCTTATTCGGACTTAGGCGGAAACTGCAGCGGAAGCAGTGTTGGTCTCGTCCTCGTCGGTCCAAGCGTGCTTGGGCATAGGACGGAAAATCTGGAAGAGCATCGCGACCAGCAGCACGATAGCCACAACCGTCCAGAAGCCAAACTGCCCAAGGACAAGCAGGTTATAGAACTGGTTGATGAACAGGCCGATCACCCAAGCGAAGGCGCACTCGTAGCCGAGGGCAATCGCGGTCCACTTGCCGGAATCCATCTGGTTGCGGATGGTACCCATAGCGGCAAAGCACGGAGCGCACAGCAGGTTGAACGCGCCGAAGGCAACGCAGGCGCCCATGGTGGGGAACATGCCGGCAAACGCGGTCCACAGGCTCGGGTCGGTCTCGCCCGCGTCGGCGACGGACAGCAGCGAGCCGGCGGTGGCGACGACGTTCTCCTTGGCGACGAGGCCAGAGACAGTCAGCGCGGTTGCCTGCCAGGTGCTAAAGCCGAGCGGGGCGAAGATCCAAGCGACCAGATTGCCCAGCATGGCGAGCACGGAGTAGTCCATGAACTCCTCGGGGATGCCGTCCATCGCAGGCAGGAAGCCAAAGGAGCCGTTGTAGCTACCAAAGTTGGAGAGGAACCAAACCACGACGGTGGACGCGAAGATGACCGTGCCGGCCTTCTTGATAAAGGCCCAGCAGCGCTCCCACACGTGCAGCGCCCAAGAGCGGATCGCCGGGAAGTGGTAAGCAGGAAGCTCCATAACAAACGGCGTCGGGCGACCGGCGAAGAGCTTGGTCTTCTTGAGCATGAGGCCCGAGGCGATGACGGCAAAGACGCCCAGGAAGTAGAAGAGCGGGCTGATCCACGCGGCGGTGGTGGAAGAATCGCCGATGATGGAACCCATGAGCAGGGCGATGATCGGCAGCTTGGCGCCACAGGGAATGAACGTGGTGGTCATGACCGTCATGCGGCGGTCCTTCTCGTTCTCGATGGTCTTGGTAGCCATGACGCCGGGGACGCCGCAGCCCGAAGACACGAGCATGGGGATGAAGGACTTACCGGACAGGCCAAAGCGGCGGAACACGCGGTCCATGATGAAGGCGACGCGGGCCATATAGCCGCAGTCCTCCAGGAAAGACAGCATCACAAAGAGCAGGAACATCTGCGGCACAAAGCCGAAGATGGCACCCAAACCGCCGACGATGCCGTCGCAGACCAGCGAATCGACCAGGCCACCGTCCTCGGTGCCGCCCGCCACAAGGGCGTCATGCACCACGGTGGTGATACCCGGGACATAGGGGCCGTACTGCGCCGGGTCGACCGAGTCGGCGTTGTCGCCCGCAGCCTCGACGGCTGCATCGTAGGCGTCGCGGCCCTGACCGAGCACGTACCAACCGTCGGTGCCAAAGAGCTGGTCGTTGGTGAAGTCGGTCACCGTGCCGCCCAGGGTGGAAACGGCGATGTAGTACACGCAGAACATGATGACCACAAAGATCGGCAGGCCCAGGATACGGTTGGTAACCACGCGGTCGATCTTCTCGGAGGTGCTCATCTTGGCCGGAGCCTTAGTGAGGCACTCATCGATGATATGCGCGATGACGCCATAGCGCTCACCGGTGATAATGGACTCGGCATCGTCGTCGCAGTCCTGCTCGCACTGGGCGACCAGCTCCTCCACGCGAGCGGCCTTCTCCTTGGTGAGGTTGATGAGTTTGCAGGCGTCTGCATCACGCTCGAACAGCTTGACGGCGTAATAGCGGCGCTTGTTGGCGGGAACGCTCGCCGGAAGGTTGTTCTCGATGTGGTCCAGAACGTCCTCAATAGAAGAATCAAACTTGTGCTCCGGCACCTGGCCCTTGGAAGCAGCGGACTTCTTGACCTGCTCGAACAGCTCCTTGATACCCTTGTTCTTAAGAGCCGAGATCATCATGACCGGACAGCCGAGCTTCTTGGACAGCTTGTCGGTGTCGATCTTGTCACCGTTCTTCTCGACCAAGTCGGCCATGTTGAGGGCGACGACCACGGGCAGGCCGGTCTCGATAACCTGAAGCGCCAGGTACAGGTTGCGCTCGAGGTTGGTGGCGTCGACCACCTGGACGACAACATCGGGCTCGCCACTCATGAGGTAGTCGCGCGAGCACTGCTCCTCGGGGCTGTAGGGGGAAAGCGAGTAGATGCCGGGAAGGTCCGTGATGGTAACGTTCTTGTCGCTTAGGAGCTTGGCTTCCTTTTTCTCAACCGTGACGCCGGGCCAGTTGCCAACGTAGCCGTTGGCGCCGGTGATCAGGTTGAAAAGCGTGGTCTTGCCGCAGTTGGGGTTACCCGCCAGCGCGACATGGATCTGAGAATCCGCCATTCAATCCTTCTTCCTTGAGTGCCTGCGCTGCTTTCTCCGCGCAGGCTGGATAATGTGCTTTCAAGTTGCTGTATTAAGTTAGAAAATCCTAACTTTATCTGCAGAAATATGCGCCGCAATTCCTTACTGAACCTCGACGACGGCGGCCTCCTCCTTGCGGATGGAAAGCTCGTAGCCGCGCACGTTGATCTCAACCGGATCACCGAGCGGTGCAACCTTCACGACCTTGAACGAAGTGCCCTTGATGAGCCCCAGGTCCATAAGGTGGCGGCGAAGCGCACCCTCGCCGTGAAGCTTGACGATGGTAGAACTCTCGCCCACCTTAACGTCACCCAACGTCTTCATCCTCTTGTCCCCCTTTCGGTTTTTGTGAAATGCTGTGGACTAACCGACGGTCATGATGTGCATGGCAACCTTGGAATCGATGCCAAAGCGTGCGCCCAGCACCGTGACGATGATATTGGCGCCGCTCGAGCTCACCACGTGGATTTCGCTTCCCTCGACAAAGCCGAGGTCCTTGAGGTGGTGCTTCATATCCTCATTGCCCTTTACCCGAGACACGCGCACGGTTTCGCCCGCTTTTACCATCGAAAGCGGCATGGCCGGCATCTGCGGTCCGCAAGACATGAGTGAGCTCCTAACGTCGGTTCGTCCTCAACATCGACGCGGTAAAAGTTAAACACGTCTATGTTCGCTTTAGTAAACTAACACGTGGTTAACTTTTTGGAAAGGGTCTCTATTCAGTTTTCGAAAAAGTTTCCTATATGAAACAAAAGGGCGCAGCAAAGGACCATCCTTTACCACGCCCTGTCATGCTTAAAGCGAGAGATTCCTGATCGATGTGACACAGGAGGCCTCATCCACGCCCGAAACGCGGAAGATGATGTCCTCGCCGCACTCGCCGTAGAGAGCCATGAGGCCCATAACGTCGCGACCGTCGGTATGGCGGTCGCCGATGCTGACCGACACGTCGCTACGATGCTTGGCAATGATGTCATAGAGCAGCGCAACCGGGCGGGCATGCAATCCCAACGGATCTTTAATCGTCTTCGTAAACTCGACCATGTCCCCTCCCGCGACGTCGTACATTCGGCCGGCAAAACCCAGCCATGTGGTAGCTATTGTACCGTTAGATGCTTCTCGAGAGCTCCTCTGAACACCTCGCGGTCAAAAAGTGGCAAATATGAGTACTGTCACCAATTTAGTAGCAGCAAAATCGAGAGCAAATTGCCTACTTTGAGCGATTCGAAGAGGTTGAAAGGTGGCGCGCGTAGACGTGGTGTAAGAGCGTCCTGAGGTCCGTCGCTGCAAGCCCCGATGTTACTCCTTCTTGAGGCCGCGCCTCTCGACTATCTCGTCCACTATCTCCCCGGCGCGCCGCCCGAGCGCGCGGCGCCTCCCCTCTGTCGGGGCCGGCCTGTCCGCGGGCCCGGCGAAGCCCTCGGCGGCCGAGGCCTCGGAGAACACGCGCTGCTGGGACCACTGCCCCTCGGTCTCCATGAGGCTCGCGCACGTCAGGCGCAGCATCGACTCCCTCGAGGGGAAGGACTGCACGACCCTGTAGCGGCGCTTGATCTCGCGGTTGGCGCGCTCCTGGACGTTGTTGGTTCGGAGCTTGGCCCAGTGCGCCCTGGGGAAGGCCGTGAACGCCAGCGCGGAGTCCTCGGCCTGCTCGAAGACCTCGCCGGCCCTGGCGGACACCGACGCCACCCAGGGCGCCGCCTCGGCCCACACGCAGCGCGCGAGGTCGGGGTCGTCCTGGTAGACCGCGGCGTGCACGAGGTCCCTGACGGCCGCCTTGGAGTCCTCGGGCCTGCCCGAGCAGGCGCTCTGGAGGTTGCGCTGCAGGTGCGTCACGCAGCGCTGCCAGGCGCAGCCCTGGAACAGGCGCGAGACGGCGGCCACGAGCCCGGCGTGGCTGTCGGAGACCACGAGGCGGACGCCGGACAGCCCGCGCTCGCGCAGCCCGCCGAGGAATGCCGCCCAGGAGTCCTCGCTCTCGGTGTCGACCACGTCGCAGCCCAGGAAGTGCTTGCGCCCGTCGGCGCCCAGCCCGATCGCGGTCACGACGCCCTGCGAGACGACCGACGAGCCGACCCTGCAGCTCATGTAGGTGGCGTCGAGCCACAGGTAGCAGCACGGCGTGCCCGACAGGTCGCGGCTGCGGAACTCCGCCACCTCGGCGTCGAGGTCGGAGCAGAGGCTCGAGACCTCCGAGCTCGACAGCGAGGATATGCCCAGCTTGGACGCCACGCGCTCGACCTTGCGGGTGGACACGCCGCACACGTACATCTCCTGCACGATGGCGGCCACCGAGGTGTCGACGCGCGACCATCGCGCGAGCATGCCCTCGGGGTAGTAGGTGCCGTGCCTGAGCTTGGGTATCTCGAGCTCCACGTCGCCCACGGCGGTCTTGAGCGACCTGGGGCGGTAGCCGTTGCGGCTGTTCTCCCTGCCGTCGCTGCGCTCGTTGCGGCCCGCGCCGCACATCTGCTGGGCCTCGGAGTCCATCAGCGCGTTCATCACGCCGCCCAGCACCCTGCACGCGAACTCGCGCGCGTCGCCGCACTCCTGCCAAAGCCTCGCCGCCTCGAGGGCCTCGTCGCGGTCGAGGCGCAGTACACTCTCTTCTTGGGGCATCGCCTTTCCTTCCATTCGTCACCTTCATTACTCCAACGACGAATTCTAGGCGGTGTCCCCTCCCTTTCAAGAAAG
>CABQNF010000021.1 GCA_902465465.1 uncultured Collinsella sp.
GCCGAATAGTGGGTCGCATTTTCCGGATGGGGTGGGTTGCGGAAAGTGCGACCCGTCCCAAATTAGCTACCCATGGGTGGGATGAGGTTGGTGCAAGGCAGCCTGTCCCCTTGTGCCGGCGCTGCATCGAACGCTCGGGAAAATGCGACCCGGTTTTTGGCCGAATAGTGGGTCGCATTTTCCGGATGGGGTGGGTTGCGGAAAGTGCGACCCGGAATATTGTTCTGAAACGGGATGCGGTTTCCCTGATGTGCCTCAAACGGAAAGCGCATCCCATTCCGGAGCTCCAAAACGGGATGCGCTTTCCGCGCGGAAGAATTGTCGCAGCTGCGTTAAGCAGTGTCGCTCGTTACTCGCCCAGAATCAGCGCCGCTAGCTCGTTCTGGGTGTCCACCACGTAGTCGGCGCCGGCGGACTCCAGCTCTGCGCGGCCGCGGAAGCCCCAGCTGACGCCCGCACTCTTAAGGCTGGCGTTGTGACCGGTCAGGATATCGACATTGGAATCGCCCACATAGAGCGTGGTTGCCGGATCGGCGCCCAGCTCCTCCATCACATGCAGCGTGACGGGTGCTTCGGGCTTAGGCGGAAACGCGTCAACACGGCCCTGCACCAGCGCAAAGCGCTCGGAACCAAAATACTTCTCGATAAGCGGAGCCGCCGAGACGTGGTCCTTGTTGGTGAGCACGGCAAGCTGAACGCCCGCGGCGCGTAGGCGGTCGAGCATCTCGATCGTGCCGGCATAGGGGGCGGTGTGGTCCTCCTTGTGCTCGCCGTAGTAAGCCCTAAACTCGGCAAGCGCCTGCTCAAACATGCGGCCGTCGCCCGCATACTCGGCGGGCATAAAGCGCTCAACCAGCTTGAGCATGCCGTTTCCCACCTTGTAGCGGTACTCGTCTACGGCAAACGTGGGCCAGCCGTGCATCTCGCAGGTATGGTTGCCGGCGGCCGCCAGGTCCTCGAGTGTGTTGAGGATGGTGCCGTCCAGGTCAAAGATCACATGGGAAAAAGCTGCTGCCATAAAAACTCCCGTCATTGGGTTTAAAACGCACCCCATAATACTGGGCTTCCGCGTTGGGCGTGCTTGGAATCTGAACATCTCCAGGGGTATCAGGCCGCATCGCGCCGACCGTGTGGTTTCGCCCTAGCAAATCCTCGGCAGCTGCTCTCCCACGAGCATGTCGAGGATACGGGTCGAGCCCCAGCCGGTGCGCACGCGCACAGCGGGACGGGCGCCCTCGGCAAGCGGCAGCACGCGACCGATGATGGCGGCATTCTCACCGTAGCGCGCGGCGCGCATGGCTGCCAGCGCGGCATCGGCTTGCTCGGCAGGCACGACGGCAACCATCTTGCCCTCGTTTGCCACCTGCAGCACATCGTAGCCGAGCATCTCACATGCCGCCTGCACGTCGGGGCGCACGGGCACGGCATCCTCGTCGACCTCCATGGCAACGCCGCTGGCCTGTGCAAACTCGTTGAGTGTGGACGCCAGGCCACCGCGCGTGGGGTCGCGGAAGCAACGTGTGTCGGGTGCTGCGGAAAGCACATCGGCAATCAGGTGGTTGAGCGGCGCGGCGTCGCTTTCGATGGTGCTCGAAAACGCCAGACCCTCGCGCTGACTCATGATGGCGATGCCGTGGTCACCCAGTGTGCCCGACACCAGGATGACGTCGCCGGGCCGGCAGTTTGCGCCGCTGAGCGCCACGCCCGCGGGTACCTCGCCCACACCGGCGGTATTGATATAGACGCCGTCGGCCCCGCCGCGCTCGACCACCTTAGTGTCGCCCGTGATTATGGACACGCCCGCTTCGTGCGCCGTTTCGGCCATCGTCTGCACAATCTGGTGGAGCTTATCCATGGGATAGCCCTCTTCGAGGATAAAGCCGCACGATAGGTAGCGCACGTTGGCGCCCGAGGTCGCGACGTCGTTGACGGTTCCGCACACGGCGAGGCGGCCGATGTTGCCACCGGGGAAGAACTGCGGCGAGACTACAAAGCTGTCGGTCGACATGGCGATGCGCCCGCTCGCGGGCAGCGCGGCGACGCCGGCGTCGTTGCCTTCGAGCAGCTCGGGCGACCCAAAGGCATCCAAAAAGACCTCATCGATGATGCGCTTCATCATCTGTCCGCCGGAGCCGTGGCCCAGCAGGACGGTGCTATCGGTAACGCTATGGGACATATCGAAAACTCCAATCGTGGGTGGAATTATATGGGTGAGGCGCAGCGTCGACTGGTCCGCCGTTCGTTAGAACGGTGGAACCTATTAGCCTCGGTAGCGGAAATATGCTGCGCAGCTGCCCTCGGAGCTCACCATGCAGGGGCCGACGGGATGCTCGGGCGTACAAGCGTGGCCGAACAGGGGGCAGTCGCTCGGCGTAATGGCCCCGCGCAGCACGTCGCCGCAGCGGCACCCGCGTGGCTCGACCGTCGGCTCGATGGACACGTCAAAGCGCATGCTGGCATCAAAGTGCGAAAACTCGGGACGAATGGCGAGTCCCGAAGCCGCAATCGATCCCAGCCCGCGCCACGTGGTATCGCACGGCTCAAATACCTGCTCGACCAGCTGGCGCGCCACAGGATTGCCGTCGGCATTGACGCCGCGACGGTAGGCGTTGTCGATCGCGGGTTGCCCCTCAACAACCATCTGGACCAGCATGCAGATACCCTGCAAGATGTCGACCGGCTCAAATCCCGTGACCACGCCCGGGGTACTGAATTCGTCGACCAAAAAGCTAAAGGGCGCCAAGCCCGTGATGGTGGCGACGTGGCCCGGCAGGATAAAGCCGTCGATGGCGGTCTCGGGATCGTTGGCGATGGCACGCAACGCCGGCGGCGTGGTCTTGTGGGCGCAATAGACCGAAAAGTTCAAAAGCCCGCGTGCCTCGGCCTCCAAGACGGCGGCGGCGATGGTGGGCGTCGTAGTCTCAAAGCCCACGCCCATAAAAATGACCGGACGACCGGGTTTTTGCTCGGCAATGTCGAGCGCGTCGAGCGGGGAGTAGACGATGCGAATATCGCGCCCCGCCGCTTTTTGCGCAGCGAGCGAGGTGGATGATCCAGGCACGCGCATCATGTCGCCAAAGGTGGTGATGATGGCGCCGTCTATGTTGGCGAGCGCGATTGCGTGGTCGATGTCGCGGTTGGCGGTGACGCAGACGGGGCAGCCCGGGCCGCTCAGCAGCTTGAGCCCGGCCGGCATAATGGAGCGAAAGCCATAGCGTCCGATGCTCACGGTATGCGTGCCGCAGACTTCCATAAGGTTGATGGTGCGGTCGCCGACGAGTTCATGAATGCGCTCGATGAGCTCGCGAGCCAGCTTGGGATTGCGGAATGCCGAGAAGTCGATACCGGAGCGAGCCGGTTGTTCGGGCGCCACTAGTAAGCCTCCGCCGGGTTGGTGGCAAGCTGGTCTTCTTCGACCAGCTCGGACATGGCATTAACGAGCTCGAGCGTTTCCTGCGCTTCCTGCTCGTTGACAATCTGGATGCCAAAGCCGGCGTGTACGAGAATGTAGTCGCCAACCTGCGCCGTCGGCACGAGTCGCAGCGACACGGGGCGCTCGATGCCCATCATGTCGACGGTGGCCTTGAGGTCGTCGTCGCGTTTGACTACTTTACCGGGAACGGCAAGGCACATAATGTTCCCCTTTTAGACGCTTTGCGCTGGACGGGCGCTCAATAATCCATCAGTTGATGGTAGCGCTCGCGGGGTTCGCGGGCAAACGCGTTACGCCTGTGAGACGGCTGGGCGCGGCGGCGTGCGAGGGCAAGCTACTGTGATGCGGTCTGCGCAAGACGAGCGCTTGCGACCGCCGCCTGACCGTAGGCGATGCAGCCGTCATTGACGGGTACGGTGTGGGGGACCAAGATAGCAAGGCCCGCGCTTTTGAGCTCGCGGGCGAGGAGCTGAAGCAGAAGTCGGTTCATGAACACGCCACCCGAGAGCGCGACGGTATCGATGCTTTCGCGCGCGCAGATTTCGCGTGCGATTCGTGCCGAAGAGCGCGCGATAGCGATGTGGAATCCGAGCGCGAGCCGGTCGGCGGATTCTCCGGTCTCGATTCTGCTCAAAAGTGCCTCAAAAAGTGGCTTGGGGTTCAGAATGAGAGGGCTGTCCGAGGCATCCTGGACAGTTAGTTCAGATACGTATTTTTTAGAGTGGCTCTGGGTGGCAAAAGCCGTCTGTGAGAACTCCAAATGGGTCGATTTGGGGCCTGTGCCGGGCGCGCTTGTCGCAAATAGGGTGTCTGGAGAGCCTTTTTTGGCCAAATTTGAGGCAAAAATGCCAGATAGGGGGTTAGTAGTTAATACGTATCTGAACAAACTGTCCAGAGACGTTGAGACGGATGCGGATACGCCCACCTGATTGCCAGCGAAACGGCTGATTTCGCCGTCAAGCGCGCGCCAGGCGGCGGCTTCGAGTTCTATGGCGGGCTCGCCTTCGTAGGTTGCCTTGTCGCAGATGCCCAGAATCGCTGCCGCGGCATCAAAGAGACGCCCCATGCTGCTGGTACGCGGGCTGTTGATGCCGCGCTCGATCATGGTGGCCGTCACGCTGCGCGTTTGCCCGTCGAGGCTGTCCAAAAGCCGAGCGGCGCCTGGGTGCTCGAGCAGACCGAGCTCACTGAGTAGGGCAAAGGCGTTGCGGCGGGCGTCGCGCACGGAGGCCGCCCCACCGGGGAGCGCCCAGGTGCGCAAATGCGCGGCGCGCTCAAAGCCGCCAAGGCTGGCAACAAGAAACTCGCCGCCCCAAATGGTCTCATCGGTGCCGGCTCCGGTGCCGTCAAAGGCGATGCCAAGGACACGCGCGTCGGTTGTAAGCCGGCCCGCGGCGATGGCCTCGGCCATTACGCTCGCGATATGCGCATGATGGTGCTGCACCTCGACGAGCGGCAGATTGCATTTTCGCGCCTGCTCGCGCGCCCACTGGCCCGATAGATAGCTGGGGTGTACATCGCAGGCCAAGGCGGCGGGCGCCAAGTCAAAGAGATTTTCCAAGCGCGTGCGCGCGGCGTTCCAGGCATCGAAGGTCCCGCCGTTTTCAACATCGCCGATATGCTGCGACACAAAACAGGTTGCCTTGCCGTTCGTCCCTTCACGCGTGAGCGCAATCGTGGCCTTTTGTTGTGGCCCGCAGGCGAGCACGCAGGACGGAGCGCGGTCGAGCGTCGGCAACGGCAGCGGCTGGGGTGCATATCCGCGAGCGCGGCGCACGGGCATAACGGCGCCGTTCGCCGCGCGCACTACAGAGTCGTCGTAGCGCGAGAGGATCGCGCGGTCGTTACCGAGCAACGCGTCGGCGATGCCGGCGGCAACGAGGTGTTCCCAGGCGAGGTCGTCGTCGGTCTCGATGGGTTCTTCGCTCAGGTTTCCGCTGGTCATGACGAGCGCGTGCATACCGTGCGACGCGGCAGCTGCAAGCAGAAGATGCTGAAGCGGGGTGTAGGGGAGCATAACGCCAAGCTCGGGCAGGTCGTGCGCGACAGATGGCGCGAGGGCGAGGATGTCGGGGGAACCGCCGTTGCCCTCGCCAACAGTGCGCCGGCGCAGCAGCACAATGGGGCGGATACTGCCGGCGAGAAGCTCGCGTTCAGCATCGTCGATATGGCACAGGCGCCCGGCATCGGCAAGACTGCGCACCGTGACGGCAAGCGGCTTATTGCTGCGACGCTTGCGACGGCGCAGCTCGGCCACCGCCTGCTCGTTGGCAGCGTCACAGGATAGATGGAATCCGCCCAGGCCCTTGATGGCGACGATGCCACCGCTGGCCAGCAGCTCAACGCAGCGCTCGATGATAGCGTCGCTGGCCTCGCGTGTGGTGCCGACGGCCGGTGTCGCGGACGAATTCCCGCACGCATCGCCGTTCACAGCCTCGCGCCACGTAATATGCGGCCCGCAATCAAAGCAGGCATCGGGCTGTGCGTGAAAGCGACGGTCGAGTGGATCGGCATACTCTGCGGCGCAGGCGGGGCACATGGGGAAACGGTCCATCGAGGTAGCCGCTCGGTCATAAGGCAGCGATCGGATGATGGTAAAGCGTGGACCGCAGTTAGTGCAGTTGATAAAGGGGTAGTGATAGCGTCGGTCGGCGGGATCGAACAACTCGCGCAGACAATCATCGCAGGTGGCGATATCGGGCGAGATGAGCGTGGTGTGCGCGGTCTGGTCCTGCGAGGCTATGATGCGAAAGCCCCGTTCATTGGCGGTATCCCAACCGTTGGCTGCCAGGTCCACAACCTCGACACGCTCAACGCGAGCCGCCGCGGGCGCATGCTCAGAAAGCGCGGCAGCAAAAGCATCGAGCGCATCGGCCGGAGCGTGCGCCTCGATGTGCACGCCGTCGCCCGCGTTGAGCACCCATCCGCAAATGCCATGCGCCATGGCCTCGCGATACACAAACGGCCGCATGCCGACGCCCTGCACAATGCCCGTTACATGGATATGCGCATGCCGCATGCGACCCTCCTTCGTTGAAATGTGTGCTGTTACAGCCCCAGGCTCTGCTTGGTGGCGGCGCACGTGAGCTCGCCGTGCTTAACGCCGCGCAGGCCCAGCAGGCGGTCGGCTAGTTCGTAGACGCGCTCGCCGCGACCCTTGAGCGCCAGAATCTCCAAGCAGTTGTGGTGATCCAGATGCACGTGCATGGTCGATACGATCTCGTCGGTGTAGTCGTGCTGCACTTCGTCCAGACGGCGCGTCAGGTCGCCGGTATGGTGGTCGTAGATCATGGTGAGCGACCCGATAACATGCTCATCGGGCGTGCGCATCTGCTCCTTGGCGATCGAGGCGCGAATCAGGTCGCGCACGGCCTCGGAGCGGTTGGCCACGTCGCCGCGGCGCGCGATCTGTTCGTCAAAACGGCGCAGCAGGTCGTCCGGTGCGGTAACCGAAAAGCGGACCAGCTCGGAGCTGGAGCCGCTGCAGCGGCAGCTCGCATCGTCGTCCGCACCGTGATCGTGCGCGTGCTCGTGCTCGGCCACGTTACACCAGTTTCACAGAGCCGACGGAGTTGTGATCTGCCTCGATGGCCTCCTCGTAGCCCTCGAGCGCATCGTTCGCCTCGTGCAGCGCAGACATGGCGGCCTCGAGCTTGGCGCCAATGCGCTCCATGTCAAAGTTCTCGGTCGCATGCAGCAGCTGATGGCTCCACTCGTGAGCGAGCTCAATGGTGTCGTCGACCTGCTTGACGCTCATGGCAAGCTGGCTCATGTTCATTCCGACGTCATGCATGGGAATCTCCTTTTGTACGGGGCGAAATGGTGGTTCAGATTCTACTACGCCCGTCTTGGGCGCCGCCGCATAAGAAAACGGGCGCGAGTCCGTCTGACCCGCACCCGTTCACTGGGGGCTGTTTGTGTCTACCATACTATCCGTGGTCGCATGCCTTGCGTTTGGCACTCCGGCGAGCGGTGCGAAACCGCTCATGGACGGCAGACAGGTAACAAGCGTATTACAGATGTTTCTTCAGCAGTGCCTGAAGCCTTGCCTTGGGTAAGGCGCCGACCGAACGGTCGACCTCCTCGCCGTTCTTAAAGACGATCAGCGTGGGGATGCTCATGACGCCAAACTTCATGGCCAGGTCCTGGTTGTCGTCGACGTTGCATTTGGCAACGGCAAGCTTGCCCCCCAGCTCATCGGCAACCTCGTCAACGATGGGCGAGAGGGATCGACAGGGCCCGCACCACGGTGCCCAAAAATCGACCAGCACGGGCAGGCTGTCGTTAACGATGGTATCGAAGTTCTCGGGGGTAATCTGATTAATGTCAGCCATGGTGACCTCCATAATGCGACGCGGCTTGGCCGCGTAAAACTCAGTACGACCGTGCTTATACCCAGCCGCCCGCAAAGCAACCACTCGCGGGCAGCTCTTTTATATAATGGTGGGCACGCAAACGATTGGAGAGCGCATGTCCACGTCACAAAGCCAGAAAAAAGAAGCCATCGCCCAGGCGGCCGAGCAGGAGCTCACATCGCTTGCGGTCCGTGGCGTGCGTATCGCGGGCAACGCGTGCTCGCCGATCGTTCTGGTCAAAGGCGATTTGGACGAGGCCGAGCGTTCGGGTGGTGAGCTTGCCGCCGGCCCGGATGGCGCGGCGTTGCGCAAGGCGCTTGGGGCCATCGGCTACGCGCCCGAGGATTTTTGCGTGCTGGCAAGCGTCGCCGGCGTGGGCGACGGAGCGGTCGCGGTGGGCGAGACTCTGCCGTGCGAGCTGTTCCGCGAGGCGCTTGAGGCCTTGGACCCCGAGGCGGTGCTACTGCTCGACAACAACGCGGCTGACGCCATGCGCGAGACCTACGCCGACATGCTCGTGGCGATCGATGACTTCGACACTGCCATGCTCAAGCCCGGTCTGGTCGCCCATGTGCAGGGCCGCCGCGTGCTCGCGCTCGACGGCTTTGAGGCGGCACTCACCGACAAGGCCGCTAAGCAACGCATGTGGGCTTACATCAAGCAGCTGACCCCGGCGGCCGCTCCGCTGTAGCGGACCGGAGCCGGTAAGGCGGCCCTGACGGGTCGAGCGCGGCGCCGGCTTATCGCGTCCCTACATCACAGCGCGCAGCTCAAACCGATCGCCGTTAATGCGGAACTGGCAATTGCCGTTCATGCGCTCGACGGCGAGTTTGATGCTCTTGGTGCCAAAACCGTGTCCCGCATGCTGGGTCACGGGCATGCCGTCGACCATGCGCGGCGCGCGGTCAAACGTGTTGGAAACTAACAGCAGCAGCTGCCCGTCCTCAAACCGCAGGTCAAGATCGACAAAGCGCTTGCCCTCGGGTGCGGCGCTCGCCGCGGCAATGGCGTTTTCCAAGGCATTTGAGAGCACGCTAAACAGGTCGGCGTCACCTACGTGGATGGTTTCGGGTACGGCGGCGCGCAGGTTGGCGGTAATGCCGTTTCTATTGATATCCGAGTTAAATGACGAAAGCGCAATGTTTACGGTCTCGTTGGCGCAGAAGCGGCGTACGGCGGTGCGGTCGCCGGCTTCGCAGAGTTCGTCGATGCGTTTGAGCGCCTCGTCGGTGTGGCCCTCCTCAATTAAGACGGCTAGACCGCGTAGGAAGTGGCGCATATCGTGGCGAAGAACCGACAGCTCGCGCCCGGATTGACGCCAAGCCTCGAGCTCTTTGATGGCGGCGCTGTCGCGTGTCTCGAGCATCCAGCGCTCTCGCTCGGCGGTTTCCTTTTCTTCGTATTCACGCAGGTAGACGGCGAGGAACATAAGGTAGAAGGCGCAGAGCGCAAAGGCCAAAAACTCAACCGTCACCACCGAGCCCGAGTGGAACAGCGTGGTGTAGACGTTGGTGGCATAGTCAAAGACGTAATAGACGAGCGGCAGGATTAAAAGGATGCCCAGCTCGGTGGGGCTTTTAATTGCCAGGCGGGGTCCAATGTCGCTGGCCCAATGTAGCAGGACGGCAAAGACGCCGAGCGTGGTAGCGATGCGTGCCAGATAGTACGCAATCTGAGAATCGGTTGCGGCAAATGCGGCGATACCCATCCAATTGCTGAACTGGCAGCTCAGATAGGCACTCGTAATGCCGAGCGCGGCAAGCAGCGGACTCAGGCGGTAGCGCGCGCACAGGTAGACGATAAGCGGCAGGTGCACGACAAGTGGATAAGCCTGGCGGGCAAATAGTTCGCCGCCAACGACGTTGGCGATTGAGAAGGCGGTGCCGGTCAGAATGGTAACGACCACCAGCTCGAGCGCATGGCGTCGATTGAGCTCGACACCGCATAGCGCCGCCGAGGCAAAGACGCCAAAGAGCAGCGTCGTGGCGTGGTGGATTGCCCAAAGGACCATTTCGACCGAGGAGACCATCAGTGTCTCCCACCCTCAAAGCGAACCGCAAAGTAGGCGTCTTGGAATCCCTGCTTGCAGCTGCGCGAAAGCGGGATGCACGCACCCGAGCGCATGACGATGTCCGTGCGGTCAAAGTGATCGATATTGCGCAGGTTGACCTGGTAGCTGCGGTGGCATTTAAAGAAGACTGCGTTTTGCTCCAAGCGGTCCTCGACGCTGCGGAACGACTCGAGTGCCTCGATATCGCGTCCGTCGCGCAGGTGGAAGACCACGTGCTTGTTGCGCGCCTCGGCATATTCGATGTCGGACGGGCGCAGGGCGTGGTAGCCAAAGGAAGTTTTGATCACGAGCTCGTCGGTTGCCGCCGGGCGCATGCTCGAAAGCTCGTCGAGCAACTGCGCCAGGCGTTCGTAAGTCACGGGCTTGAGCAGATAGTCGAAGGCACGGACCTCGTAGGACTCCAGTGCAAACTCGGGCGATGAGGTGAGGAACACCAGGCGCACGGCGGTATCGGCCTGGCGCAATTCGCGCGCGGTGTCCATGCCGTTGACGAGCGGCATGATCATGTCGAGCAGGATAATGTCGGCGCGCGACGCGGCATGGCGGGTCAGCAGGTCCTCGCCGCGCGTGACGAGCGCAACATCGACCGCCGTGCCCGTTTCGGTCGACCAACGGTCGATCATCCGGTGCAGTCTATCTAGAAAAGCGACGTCGTCGTCGCAGGCAATAATCTTGAGCATTCTGAGCCTCCTTAGTAGTTCGATTTTGCCACATTGGGTGCGGACCGCTCGCGGAGGCGTGTCCCATTTGCGCCCCGCGTCGTGCAACTCGCGCCGAGCGGTATTGCGGTGGCGAAAGATGCCTCCTGCGCTATTGAGAGCTCGGCTATCCTCAGCTTGTCAGTTCGAAAATGGACCTGCCACATGATTGAATCTTTATTTCAACTTTACACCTAGGT
>CABQNF010000022.1 GCA_902465465.1 uncultured Collinsella sp.
CCGGCTCGAGGCCAACGGCACTGCCAACGACGCCGAGGCCACCACGACCGACAAACCCGCCACCAAACCCAAGCGCGCACCTAAGCGCCGCAGCAAAAAGCGTCCCAAGCCCGGTCTGCTCGACGGCATCGATACCTCGGATCTCTCTGCTGACGAGCGCGAACTGGTCCGCCGTCGCGCCGCCATCAAAAAGTCCATGAAAGGCAACAAGCGCGCCAACACCAAACCCGAGTTGCTCGTTCGCCAGCGCCTACGGGCCGCGGGCCTTACGGGCTATCGTTTGGAATGGAAGGTACCAGGCAAGCCCGACATCGCCTTCCCCGGGCGCAAGATCGCCATCTTCGTCAACGGCTGCTTTTGGCATCGCTGCCCTAAGTGCAATCCAAGCCAGCCCAAGCGCAACGTTGAGTTTTGGGAGGCAAAGTTTCGCCGCAACGTCGAGCGCGACCGAGCAGCCATCAACGCACTTACCCAAATGGGCTGGACGCCCATAACCATCTGGGAATGCGAACTCAAAAAGGACCGCATCGACGCCACCATGGAAAAGGTCATCGAGCAGGTCCGTACTGCAGAGCCGCAGCGCTAGGAACGAGCCGTCCACACGTCCCGCACGTCCGCGCCACATCCGCACCACAAACCTTAGAAAGCCCTTAAGCTCAAAACCTTTCAAGAGTGTTACTCGATGGCTTTGACCTGCGGTTTCATCGTAACATCAAACCAGGTTAAGCCTTTCTTTAGCGCTTCTTTGCGACAGCCGCGGCATAATACTGCCAACGCACGGGACCTAGCAGCACACCCCGTGCGCAACCTTTTGGTGGACATCGAGGAGGCCGCATAAGCATGCATTCTTCCAATGACGCAGCACAGCAGCCATCCCTAAAACATGCTGACCTTTTCTCCTTCCCCCCGACACAAAGAGACGGTCTCCTCGACTCCCCCACCAAAAAAGCCAAACGCTCAACCGACCAGGAACTCAACCTGCGAGCATCCTTCGAAAAGCTCCAATCATCCCTAAACAAGTCATTCCCCAACCAAGCCCGGGCATACTAATCCCCCATCAGCAAAGAAGCCCTAACGCTCCAATTTTTCCGCTCTAACGCCACAAGGGCGACGACCTCGAGTAGGTCAACCTGGGAGGGACGAGGGCTTAGTTCCCCAATCTTTCCGCAGGGGGCAAAAAGCCTCGCCGCACGAAGTGCGCAGCGAGGCTTTTTGCATGCCCGAGGACGATTGGGGAACTAAGCCCTCGTCCCTCCCCGGGATATGTAGCGAGTCGGAGTACCCTTGCTGTTACTCTGCTTTGCCCACAGAGTTGAGGTTGGTCATGCGGATCTTAACCAGCTCGGTAATCTCACGCATACCCTCCTTGGCCGGCTTCTTAGGATCGAAGCAGGCAGGGTTCTCGGCCATGTAGGCCATGAAGCCCTTGGTGTAGGCCTGACGCAGCTCAGTGGCGTAGTTAACCTTGCAGATGCCGTTCTTCACGGCCTCGGCGACCTGCTCATCGGGCACACCAGAAGTGCCGTGCAGAACCAGCGGCACGTCGACGGCGTCGCGGATGGCCTTGACCACGGACTGCTCGATGTGCGGATCGCTCGTGTACACACCGTGGCTGGTGCCAACGCCAATAGCCAGCGAGGTGCAGCCAGTGCGCTCGACGAACTCCTTGGCCTCGGCAGGATCGGTGTAGGGGCTCTCGCCCTCAACCGCGGGACCGTCGTCCTCCTTGCCGCCAACCTTGCCGAGCTCGGCCTCGACGGGCACGCCCATGGCGCGGCCAGCGTCGGCGACGGACTTGGTCAGGGCGATGTTGTCCTCGAAGGACTCGTGCGAGCCGTCAATCATGACAGAGGTGTAGCCCGTGCGGAAGGCCTGCATGCAGCGGTCATAGCCATCGCCGTGATCGAGGTGCAGAGCGACGGGCACGGAAGCGCGCTCGGCGGCAGCCTTGACCATGCCGTAGAAGTAGTCCAGACCAGCGGTCTTGATGGTGCCCGGGGTGGTCTGCATGATGACGGGGGACTTGGTCTCCTCGGCAGCGGCCAGAACGGCCATAACAAACTCGAGGTTCTCGACGTTGAACGCGCCGACGGCGTAGTGACCGGCCTGAGCGTCCTTGAGCATCTTTTCGGTGGTAACAAGTGCCATGAGCGTTTGCTCCTCTCCCTCGCCCGCATCTGGACATCGGGCGTAGTTGTTCACAAGGCGTTTTACCTTGCGTTTTGCTGCGCTCATTGTATGAAATTCAGCGGCTTTGCACGTGCGAGATATTGAGCCCATGCAGGTCAATACAGCCGTTTTTGAAAAGTAAACGGAAGGAATTGGAACCGAGTGGGCGTGTTCGATATTGAATTTTGGGCGTTCAGCGTCTTTCTTTTATAGAAAAGATAAGTAATCGAAAGGTGTTTTCTTACTCAAAAAGAAAATGAACGAAAATAGAGTCAACACAATTCCTGCAAATTTGGCCGAGAATGGAGCAGCTATGGCCCATGCGACAACCCGAGCCTTCGCCGATGAGCGTCGTGCCGCCATCATGGAGATGCTCGAGCATAACGCCTCGGTGCAGGTGGCAGAAATTGCCCAAACCTTTGGCGTGTCCTCTGTCACCGCTCGCGCCGACCTGGACGCACTCGCCGAGTCTGGCAAGCTGCGCCGCACGCATGGCGGCGCCGTATCGCTCCACAAGCGTCTGACTGTTTCCACGCAGGATCGCCGCATCAATGTCAACGTCGCCGCCAAGCAGGCCATCGCGCAAAGCGCCATCGAGTTCGTCAATGACGGCGACACGTTGCTCGTCGACTCGGGTACCACGGCGCTCGAATTCGTCCGGCTCCTCGATCAGCGCAACGGCATCACCGTTATCACGGCCGACATTACCATCGCCGATTATATCGACGAGAGCATGCCCTCGGTCGATGTCGTCATGCTGGGCGGGGCGCTGCGCAAAGGCCATCGTTATCTGTACGGACCGCTCACCATGCAGGCGCTCCAAATGGTCCACGCCGATCTTGCCGTCATGTGCCCTGGCGCTTTTGTTCCCGGCTGCGGCTTTACGACCGACTTTCCCCAGATGGCCGAGACCAAAACGGCTATGATCGCCGCGGCCCATCAAAGCGTCGCCCTCATGGACGCCAGCAAGGTTAACGGACGCGGCATGTACCGCTTTGCCGAGCTGACCGATGTCGACGCCATCGTGATGGACCGAGACCCCGAAGGCGCCGTCGCCACCTCAATCGCCGAAATCGTTGACGACGCCCGCCCAAATCTCGTCATCGCCGGCGCTTAAACAAAAACCACCACAAAGGTGCCTGTCCCCTTTGTGATGGTTTTGCTCGTTAAAAGTGAAAATATCGCTACTTGGACAGCTCGTCGGCGAGGGCCTCGATCTGAGCGCGCGAGGCGTCGTTGAGCGAACCCAGGACAGTCACCTTGTTCTGCGTCAGGGTGATGTCCTTCATGCCCTCGAGCTCCTTGGTCATAACCTTGGCAGCAGCGGGCGCCCAAGAGCCGGCCTCAACGAGCGCCACCGTACGGTTCTGATAGGCGTGCTCGGCAAGCGTGTGGATAAAGGTGCTCATGAACGGGAAGATCTCGCCCTGATAGGTGATGGAGGCGAGTACATATCGTCGCGAGCCAGGTCAAAGACGGAAACCTTCTGGCCGCGAGCCTCAAGCGCAGATGCGAGTTCCTCGACGGCAGCCTTCAGATGGCCATACACGCTCGCATAGGCGATCGTGATGCCCTCGTCCTCGGGCTGATAGCTCGACCAGGTGTTATAGGTATCGAGATAATAGCCCAGATTCTCGGTCAGCACGGGGCCGTGGAGCGGGCAGATGATCTGGATGTCCAGGTCGGCGGCCTTCTTGAGGACGGCCTGTACGAACTTGCCGAACTTACCGACGATGCCAAAGTAGTAGCGGCGAGCCTCGCAAGCCCAGCCCTCGGGATCCTCGATGTCGTTGGCGCCAAACTTGCCAAAGCCGTCGGCGCTAAAGAGCACCTTGTCGGTAGCCTCGTAAGAGAACAGCACCTCGGGCCAGTGAACGTTGGGGGCGCCGACAAACGTCAGGCTGTGGCCGCCCAGATCGAGCACGTCGCCATCTTTGACGACCATCTTGCGCTCGGGGAAGTCGGTGCCAAAGTAGTTGACCATCATGCGGAAAGCGCCCATGCTGGCCACAATCTGCGCCTGGGGATAGCGCTCCATAAAGGCAGCGATGCCGGCGGAGTGATCGGGCTCCATGTGATGAACGACCAGGTAGTCGGGCGTACGGCCATCGAGCACGGCCTCGAGGTTGCCGAGCCATTCGTCGACAAAGCCAGCGTCGACCGAATCGGCGACAGCGATTTTGTCGCCCAAGATAACATAGCTGTTGTATGCCATGCCGTTCTCGGACACGTCGTACTGGCCCTCGAACAGGTCGATGTCGTGATCGTCGACGCCAATGTAGCGGATATCCTTGGTGATCTCCATCAGGCAAAGCCTCCTAGATAGACAAAAGAGCCCGTCTATCATAACACTCGCCTTCATAGCCACGGCTATCTGTCAGCATCCTTACCGATTGTTTTTGAGGCGGAATATACCGCCGTTTACCTGCACAAACTATGCGTGCGGCTCTGCTGTGCTATGTCGAATGATGAGCTGGCCGGGAATACGAATGGCAACGGTTTTGCCCGCCGTACCCGCCTTGGGAACCGCATGCTCAAACACCTCACGTCCACGCTGATGTAGATCGAATCGCACGGTCGTGAGCTCGTTGTGTGCTACAAAATCATCGAGCGAGTCATCGACGCCCACCACGCTCACGTCCTCGGGCACGCGCAGACCGCTATCGCGCAGCGCTGCAATCGCGCCATTTGCCATCTGGTCGTTTGCCGCGTAAATCGCCGTCATGGTGCGATCGTGCTCGGCCAGGTACCTGCCGGCCTCGTAGCCGCTGTTGGCAGACCAGTCGCCCTCGAGCGGCTCTGCCGGCTCGATGTGTTTACGCTCGAGCGCATCCTGCCAACCGGCGCGACGAAATTGCTCGTCGACCGAGAACGACGGGCCACCAATATAGCGAATTTGCTCGTGCCCCAGCTCAAACAGGTGATCCATAAGCAATAACGAGCAGCCGTAATGGTCGGAATCGACCGTGGTCACCCGCGGATGCGCGTACATGGTAACAATGACCGTACCAATGCCCGGCAGTGGATCAAACGTCTCAAAATCGGGCGCCATGCGGCTCATGCCGATAATGATGCCGTCCACGGGCAGCGCGGCCATACGACGCGTGGCCTCGGCAAGCGAAAACTCCTCGGTCTTGGACATCTCGACCAGCGTGATGGCGCAATTATGCTCGCGAGCAGCGCTGGCGATGCCGTCGATCATTGAGAGGTTGCCAAACTTGGTGACATCGTTGACGCACAGGCCGACCGAATGGTAACGACCGTCGCGCAGCGAGCGACCGGCATAACTCGGACGAAAGCCGAGCTCTTGCATGGCGGCCTGCACGCGCTGGCGCGTCTGCTCGTTAACGTTGGGCAAGCCGTTGGCGACGCGCGAAACCGTCTGCTGCGAAACGCCGGCGGCGCGGGCGACGTCGGCCATGGAGACCGGACGCGAACTGGTATCGTTGGACGGGCGCCTTGCCACAGGATCACCTTCACCCTTGCGAGATTTGAATAGCGTGAATGTCGGCCCGAGCGGAAACACGCCCCGCACCGAGGCCCACTATCGTGGGACGCATGTTAACGTACTCTACTTTTTCGACCTGCATCTCTTCTGCTTTATAAGTCCATACGACGGTACCGTTCACGGCTGTATTTCTACCGATTACCAGATTCTCAAAAAGTGACAAGCGTTGTGTTATGAGTACGTTAACATAGCCCGTAACGTGCGGTATCGTGAACACTTGGTTCATGCCGCTTCAAGTTGTTAACGTACTCATAACGACGCAAAACTCATCCGTGCGCGCCAAAGAAAGGACCCCCATGACCGCCCCCGACGAAAAGACACTCGCCACGCTCACCAAGCTGTTTGAGGAGGAGTTTGGCCCCATCGGCGACCGCCAGGTGCTCTATGTGCACGCGCCCGGCCGTTCCGAGATCAGTGGCAACCACACCGACCACGAGGGCGGCCACGTTATCGCCGGCTCGCTCGATGTCGCTGTCGACGGCATTGCCGTGGCGACCGACACCAACAAGGTTCGCGTTGCCGACGAGGGCTATCCCACGTTTGAGATCGCGCTCGACACGCTAGACGTTCAGGAGTCCGAGAAGGGCACGTCCGCGAGCCTCGTCCGCGGCATGGCCCACGAAGTCGCAGCGCTTGGTGTTGAGCCCCACGGCTTCGACTTCGCCTTCACTTGCTCCGTCCCCTCGGGTGGCGGCCTTTCCAGCTCTGCCGCCGTCGAGGCCGCGTACGGTCGTGCCATGGAGACGCTCTGGGGCGCGCCCGCCATCGAGCCCGTCGCCCTCGCCCAGATGAGCCAGCGCACCGAGAACAACTATTACGGCAAGCCCTGCGGTCTGATGGACCAGGCCGCTGTGTGCCTGGGCGGCCTTGCCTACATGGACTTTGAGGACCAGGCTCAGCCTAAAACCCAGAAGCTCGAGCTCAATTTTGAGGATCACGGTTATGCGCTCGTGCTCGTTAAGGTTGGCGCCGACCATGTGGCAGCTACCGACGACTACGCCGCCGTTCCGCGCGAGATGCAGGACGTCGCTGCCGAGTTTGGCAAGGCACGCCTGTGCGAGCCAAGCTCCCCGAGCTGCGCGCCAAGCTGGGCGACCGTGCCTGCCTGCGCGCCGTTCACTACTGGTACGAGAACGGCCTGGTCGATAAGCGCTGGGCTGCCCTGAACGCCGGCGACATCGACCAGTTCCTGGTCCTGACGCGCGAGTCCGGCGCCAGCTCTGCCATGTACCTGCAGAATGTCGTTGCCAAGCTAGGCTCCGAGCAGCCTTCCATGTATGCCCTGGCGCTGGCCGAGCACGTGCTCGACGGCCGCGGCGCCGTTCGTATCCACGGTGGCGGCTTTGGTGGCACCATCCAGGCCTTCGTGCCGCTCGACCTGGTCGACACCTTCATTGCCAAGATGAACGGCTGGCTGGGCGAGGGCTCTGCTCGCCACTACGCCATCTCTGACAAGGGGGCTTACGCGGCATGGCTGTAATGACTGATGTGCGCGAGGCCGCGCAGGGCCTCATCGAATATGCCATCCATCGATCGATGATCGGACAGGACGATCGCATCTGGGCATACAACACCATTCTCGAGTGCATCGGCGCCACGGGCCCCGCGCTCGACATGACCTGGGCGCTCAAGACCGAGAAGATTTCGCTCTTGCACCCCGATACACTCCCCGACTTTGACCTAGAGGGCACGCTTGCCGCGCTTGCCGAGGCCGCCGTTGCCAACGGTACTGCCGAGGACACAGCATCGGGCCGCGACCGCATCGCCATGCGCATCATGGGCGCGCTGATGCCGAGGCCTTCGGTTGTAAACGAGGAGTTCAACGGCCGCATGGGCGTCAATGAGCCCCGCGCCGCGACCGACTGGTTCTACGGTCTGTGCTGCGACGCCGGCTACGTGCGCCGCGCCGCCATCGCGCGCAATATCAAATGGAACACCCCCACCAACTGGGGTGACCTGGAGATCACTATCAACCTGTCAAAGCCCGAAAAGGACCCGCGCGATATCGCCGCGGCAGGTGCAGCCAAGAACACGGGCGAGAAGTATCCCGCCTGCCAGCTCTGCATCGAAAACGAGGGCTATCCCGGACGCTCCGCTGCAGCCGACGGCGGCGCCCATCCCGCCCGCCAGAATCTGCGCGTTATCCCCATTAAGCTCGACGGCGAGCGCTGGGGCTTCCAGTACAGCCCGTACGCGTACTTTAACGAGCATTGCATTGCCATGAGCTCCGAGCATCGTCCGATGCACGTCGACCGCAAGGGTCTGACCTGCCTGCTCGACTTTGTGGACCTGTTCCCGCATTACTTCATCGGCTCTAACGCCGACCTGCCCATCGTGGGCGGCTCGATCCTGTCGCACGACCACTTCCAGGGCGGCGCGCACGAGTTCCCCATGATGCATGCCGCCGAGGTCTCGCAGTTTAGCGTGCCCGGCTTTGACCAGGTCAGCGGTACCGTGTTGCAGTGGCCGCTTTCGGTGCTGCGACTGCGCTCGCACGACCGCGCCCAGCTGCTCGACGCCGCCGAGAAGATTATCCTTGCCTGGCGCGAGTGGACCGATGAGTCGGTGGGCGTCATCGCGCACACAGCCGACGGCGTGGCGCACAACACCGTGACGCCCGTCATCCGCCGCGTCGACTCTCGCGGCAACGCCGGCGGCGAGATCTACGAGGCCTACCTTGCGCTTCGCTGCAACATCACGACTGACGAGCATCCGCTGGGCGTATTCCACCCGCATGCCGAGTACCACCACATTAAAAAGGAGAACATCGGCCTGATCGAGGTCATGGGCCTGGCAATTCTGCCGCCGCGCCTGGTTCCCGAGCTTGGCGCTGTCCGCGAGCATCTGCTGGCAGCCAAGGCCAGCTACGACCTTGCCGGTGCGCTCGAAGGCGATGATCTTTGCCGCAGCCATGCCGCGTGGGCCGAGGATGTCTATGCCCGCCGCGCCGATGAGCTTACGGCGGATAACGCCATCGATATCCTGCACGAGGAGGTCGGCGTGGTGTTTGGCCACGTGCTCGACAACGCCGGCGTCTTTAAGTGGGACGAAGCCGGCCGCGCCGCCCAGCAGCGCTTTATCGACTCACTGTAATGGTCCCTTGGGGACGGAGGAAAACAGATCATTTCGTCTTCAAGACAACGGCGCCCGCCGGCAACATCGCCGACGGGCGCCGTTTTTGAGTGTAGTCATTGGGATCATTCTTAAGGGGCGTTCTTAAACGACTAGTCATTAAAGAGCGTCCCCAATGACTACTTGCGACCAAGGCAACGCCGGTGTCTTGGCAACGACAGCGAAAACGCCCCTAAGCGAGCAAGGTGACGTAAAAGAGGAGGACATTGACCTTTTGGTCATGCCCGACGATTGAACGTCAGATTGCCGCTTAGGGGCGTTTGCAGCGTCGCGCCGTTACGCGGTTTGGTAAAACCGCGTAACCCTACAGTTCAGTCACGACAACGCTGTTGTAGACCTCGTCCCAGCGGTCCATGACCAGGTGGCCGGTCTTGGGATCCATGGCGTTGAGCTTGCCGCAAGCATTGGCGGTCTTGAGCACCGTGACGTCGTCGGCACCGGCAGCGATGGCATGCGCAAAGCCGGCGATGGTCGAGTCACCGGAACCCGTCGCGTTCACAGCCGCAATCGCGGGCGTCTTGGCGCGGAACGCGCGACCCTCATGGAAGCCCACCGAACCGGCAGCGCCCATCGAAACGACAACCCAGGGGATACCGGCAAAACGGCCATCGGCGGCAAGCGCCTCCCGCAGGGCATCGACATCATCGGTCGTAAAAGACGTACCCAGCAGGCCGTTAATCTCGGTCAGGTTGGGCTTTACGAGCTCAGGCTTAGCGTCGGACTCCAGCGCGGCCTCCAGCGATGCACCCGAGGTATCGAGCAGCACCTTGGCGCCCGCTTCCTCGGCGATCTTGACGAGCTCGGCATAGTAACCGGCATCGACACCGCGCGGCAGCGAACCCGAAAGCGTCACGACGTCCGCCTTCGCTGCAAGCTCAGCGAACTTGGCCGTAAAGGCCTCGAGCTCGGCAGGCGCAATCTGAGGGCCGCTCTCCAGCAGCTCGGTCTGATTGCCCTCGTGCAGGATATTCAGGCAAATGCGCGTCTCACCGGCGATGGGCACAAAGTCGTTCTTGACGCCGTCGGCATCCATAAGCTCGGCCATATAGGCACCCATGTGGCCGCCGAGCAGACCGGTCGCGAGCACGTCGTCGCCCAGCTGCAGCAGCACGCGGCTCACGTTGAGGCCCTTGCCGCCAGCGGTCTTTTCGGGCGTCACACGGTTAACATCATCGATGATCAGCTTGTCGAGTTGATAGCGCGTATCAATCGACGGGTTCATGGTAACGGTCAGAATCATGTTGAACTCCTGTTTCCGGGGCACGGCACGCGCGGCCCCAAACATACGATAGCTCGTTAAAGGATCTCGATCTCAAAGCCGCGGG
>CABQNF010000023.1 GCA_902465465.1 uncultured Collinsella sp.
CCCGCCGACGAACGCCCCGATTTTGTCGTCGGTCTAACCGACGTGCTGGCCTCGGGTGTCGTTTCGGCACTGGTCGACAAGGGCATCTCTGTCCCCGGGCAAGTACGCGTAGCGGGCTGCGATGGCAACCCGCTCGCTTGGAGCGGATCGGTCCCGCTCACTACGGTAGCGCCCCCGGGCTACGAGATTGGCCGCAAGGGTGTCCAACTGCTGATGGAGCAAATCGAGAACAAGGCCCCGGCAAAGACCAAGCATATCCGCGTCGGCTCTGCAGCGCGCACCGTCACCGCAGTCACCGCCGCCGAGGATATCAACCGCCAAGAACTGGTGCGTCCGTTCCTACTGGAGCGCGCCAGCACCCAGGCGAGCAGCCAAACCGAAGCCACCGCCATCAATCTCGGCGCGTATCTATAGCACGCCCGCAAGTATGCTAAGTCGCCGCTTAAGCAAAAGGGGCCCGACCATTGCCGGGCCCCTTTTGCTTAAGCGCAAACGTGGGCAATTGCTCGTTTCAACGCCGCAGCTGTCTAGCGCACGGCCTTGACTGCCGCCGCCAGGTCGAACAACGTATCGAGTACGGCCTCGCAGCCATCCACCACGTCCTGCGGCAGCGGCACGATGTCGGGGACGGCAAAGACATGACAGCCGGCCGTAATGCCCGAGACGCAGCCGTTGCGCGAATCCTCGACCACGGCACATTCCTCGGGGACAAAGCCCGCGCGCTCGCAGGCAAGCAGATACATCTCGGGATCGGGCTTGCCATGCACGACGTCCTCGCCGCAAGTCACCGTCTCAAACTTGTCAAAGAGGCCGACCATCTTAAGGTTGCGCTCGGCCGTAACGAGGCGCGACGACGTTGCAAGGCCCACGTGGTAGCCCGCAGCCAGCAGCTCGTCTATGCACTCGGCGGCGCCGGCCTTAAGCTCCAGATCGGTCTTGACCATCTCGTCGCGAATCTCCTTGTGGCGGACATAGATCGCCTCGGTGGTTTCGTGGCTGCCGTAATGCTTATCAAGGATGTCCATGACATCGGGTAGCGTGCGGCCGATAAACTGATGAATCAGCGCATCATCAATCGCAACCATGCCTTGATGCCCAAACGCTCGGTATCGACCAGCGTTCCGTCCATGTCAAAAATAACAGCCTTGATCATATCGGTCCCCCATCGACTCTCGCTGTCGCATTGCCGCAACTCTACCGCATTTGGCAACTTGTATATAACGTATATACCATATTGCACTTTCGTTACATAGATAGAAGTCTTATGGCAAGTAACGCATTAGGATTATAGTTTTCAATCGAGTACTCAACGATAAGGATCGTTTCATGATTTTAGACACCACGGCACCCGCAGAGGAGCTTCAAGACAAGCTGTCAGCGCTCGAACAGCTGCTTTTGGCATACGGACGCGTCGCCATCGGCTTTTCCGGCGGCGTTGACAGCAGTTTTTTGGCCGCCGTATGCGCCCGCATCATGCCTACCAATACCCTCCTCGTCCATCTCACCACGCCGCTCATCGGCACGCCCGAACAGGCTTCGTTTGAGCAGTCCGTTGATGGACAGGCCAATGAGGGGCCGCATTTTAAGCTCCCCGTGCTCAATCTTTCGGTCGATCAGCTGCAGCTCCCCCAGGTAGCCTGCAACGATGCCAATCGCTGCTACCACTGCAAGCACGCCGGCTTTACCGCCATCGTCAACCACGCCAAGTCGCTCGGCTTTCCCACCGTCATCGATGGCAGCAATGCAAGTGATCGCGGCGACTACCGCCCTGGTATGCGCGCGGCAAAAGAGCTCGGCGTACGCTCCCCTCTCATGGAGGTCGGCTTTATCAAGGACGAAGAGCGCGAGCTGCTGCGCGCATGGGGCTATCCCGTTTGGAACCTGCCGGCGGGAGCATGTCTTGCCACGCGCGTTCCCACGGGCGAGGAGCTTACGCGCGAGAAGGTCGATTTAATCCGCGCCTGCGAGGATTACCTGCACGATCTTGATCTGGCACAGGTACGCGCGCGCTTGATCGGCGGCTGCATGCATATCGAGGCCGCACCCGCAGATGTTGCCAAGATTGCCGCCCTCGGCGGTGCCGCCATCGACGACAAGGGCAAGACCCCGCTGCCCGCCGTTATCGAGTCCGCGCTGCGCGAGCTGGGCTGCGACCATATCTCCCCCGAGGTCACCCCCTACATTCACGGTGCCATGAATCTTTAGGCTACGCCGTTTTACAAACGGCGTAACTGCTCGGCGCTGCGCAGGCCCCGGGCACGGCAATCTGACGTTCAACTTCACGGGCGCGACCAAAAGGTCAGCGCCCGCTTGTTTCACGTCACCTTACCGCATCCGGAGCCCGCTCGCTCGCATATGCTCAACCTGCACTGCGTTAACTGACCTGCCAAAAAGGGACAGGTTTGTTTTGGCAGGTTTTATCTGGGGAAATATCGCGAGGCAGTCGCTCCCCTAGCACCCATCTAACTTCGAGAGGCACTAGAGAGGCGACCCGGCTGCATCTACTTCTTCCGATATCGGCGGTTACGACTCGTCGATGAACCCATTACTTCGATGAGTCCTTTATCCGCCATTTTTGGCAGATGGTAACGGACAGACGAAATTTTGACCCCCGATGCAACCGCTATTTCTCGCGCCGTCATATCCACTTCGGCGCTGAGAGCCTCCAGGATCCTATCCGCTGTCGAAGCTGACGATTCTCTGCCCATATCGATAATCTCAAACGTGTCTTTGCCACATTTTGACAGGACATGTTTATCGACAAGATCCCCGCAGATCAGGCGAATGTCATCCGAATCCCACTTCAGGGCCTCTCGTATTTTTTGAACATCGCATACGCACCCATGCTCCCGCATAAACATGAGCAATGTTTCCTCGCGATCCGTCAGCTCGGTACCCACATGGCTCTGAATCCACGTACGGTTTTCAGCAAGCTCCGCCCCGTGCCGGGAAAGCAGCACCGTAAACGAATCGGCCTTAACGATAAATTTCGGCCTGCCAAGCGAACGAGACTCCATCTCGCGAATCATAGCCGGGATACCAGATCCCTGGCTTTCCGCAACGGCCCCCTCGGCATGCTCTAACGGCGTCGCCCCCATTAGGCTCATGAGCTTTGGGTTTCGACAGCGCGATTCCCCGTCTGCAAGATTGTCCACCGTCTTTCCGCCCCAAAGCCCGCCAGGGTTTTTGATCTCTATTCTGTCTGGATAGATATCGACACTCACGGCCTGCCCCACAAACATGGGCGAATATTCTCGATGGATGCAGGCATTTGCCAAGGCCTCGCGCAAAACCTCCTGGGGAACTTCCCAATCCTCCCTTCTGCCAGCACCTTGCACTATCGCCGCTTTGCGCAAGTTTCGTCCAATCGCGGCAAGGGCATCTTCGATGCAAGCCGGAATCGGGCCATCGCACAACTGGCGGTCAATAAACCGGGGTTGCCCGGGTGCAGATTTTTCCACATCGGAATGAACGGCGACATCGATCATCAGTTTGGGATAGAACTGCTGGGGGTAAATTCCCGCCGACAGAAGCCCCGCGAGCTTCACGGCGCCATCCTTTGTAGTGATATTGAGTCTGACCAGCTGCTTTTCCAGCGTATCGGCCCCGCGCAAAACGCGCGGGGTCTGCAGCCGGCGATTTGCGATAATAGACCGCACGACATCTGGATCCAAATCCTCGACCGTTGCCTCCGAAACCACCGTGCCGTCTGCATCGCTCGGAAACAACGCACTCTGCAGCTCATATAGCTCAGCGGGTGACATCTTGATATCTTTATCATCCACGCGCTTGTAGCTACCGTTCTGCACGCCGCGCGCGCCGATATAGCAAGGCTTCGCTTTAAGCTCAAGTTCAAAGATGCGCACCAGAAGCACCTGGAGCCCGTCGACCTCGCCTCGATCAAGCTCGTACCGCGGCGCATGGGTCACCACTGCCGCTGAGCCTCCGTCTCCGATACCCGAAACAAACTGATCGCGCACCCTATCGATAGCAAAGTTAGCCGAAGGAACAAATCCTTCGGCTTCATTCAGGCCCAAAATAATGAGCCCACCCGCAGTGTTCGCAAAAGCGCTCACTGTCTCCCATACGTCTGCGCTCAATTTATTCGTGCAGGCTTTAACTTCTACCGATGCGTCATCAGTCCCCCGCCTGCGAAGGCGCTCAACGATAAGGCCAAGAGGTTCATCCAGCAGCATTGGCATTCCGCCTCTCTAAAACAATAGAGTTATCTCTCTAAAGTGTAGTATATCTCTCTAACTTTAGAGAGATAAGCACCTTATTTTAGAGAGACATTTAGAGAGATGTATCGAATTCTCTGGTAGATTGCCCAATGTTATCTCTTTAACTGGCTTTCTCTTTAGAGAGACGAGCGCGACCTCTCTAATCATGGGCTCCACTCTTTAAGGTGCACACTTCCTAACCGTGCCCTAAGTTGCGGTGAAATAGTCCCCGATTAACCTGCCAAAAAGGAACAGGTTTATTTTGGTAGGTTTTATCTGGGGAAACGCCGAATAGCCCCACATCAACAACTGCCGCAGCTCCATATGAGACAAATGAATCAGTAGCGTTTGTCTCAAATCTTAAGTATTTGTTCGACAGAACGGCCCTTGCCGGCTCCTGCTAGACTGGTAGATTCCCAACCGTCCATCCAGGAGCCGCAATGTCGCGCAAGTCCGCCTACAAGCAAGTACTTTCCATCGGCGCCGCCGTGGTGCTGGGGTTTGCGCTGTTCACAGGGTCGCTCGACGGAGCGCCCAAGTTGTTGTCGCCGCAAAGTGATGAACAGGCGGCAGCTCTGGCCGAAAAACAAAACGAAAGCCCCAGCCGCACCGACGACGAGGCGGACCTGGTTGCCCGACTCGAATCGGGGACAGCGATCTCCTCGGACTCTCAAAACAGCCAGGACGCTGGCGATGGCTCCGATTCCGCCGCAACCGACACCGGCGACGACGCCTCCGCGGGCAGTGCCGCCACCCCCATCGACGAGGTGGAAAACCCCGATCTCGACCGCGCCCGCGGCGTATATCTCAGCAGCATTCCCGACTACGCCGGCAACCCCTACGTTGCCCTTCGTGCCGACAGCACGCACCCGCTCGGCACGCCGTCATTCACACTCGATGAATACGAGCGCGCTACAGAAGAGGGTTGCTTTAAGAAGTTCTCCAAGCTCGACAGCCTGGGCCGCACCCGCAAAGCGCTCGCCTGCGTGGGCCCCGAATCACTCGGTCAAGGCGAGCGCGGCGATATCTCGCGCATCCATCCTGCCGGTTGGCACCAGCAGCGCTACGACTTTATTCCGGGCCAGAGCCTCTACAACCGCTGCCACCTTATCGCCTGGTCGCTCTGCGGCGAAAACGCCAACCGCAAGAATCTCCTCACCGGCACGCGTTATCTCAACGAGACAGGCATGCTGCCGTTTGAGGAGCAGATTCTCGGCTACATCCGCGAGACGGGCAACCACGTGCTCTATCGCGTCGCACCCATGTATAACGAAGAGGAACTTGTCTGCCGCGGCGTGCGCCTTGAGGCGCAATCGGTCGAGGACCACGGCAAGACCCTCTGCTTCCACGTGTACTGCTACAACCTGCAGCCGCACGTGCAGATCGACTACGCCACCGGCCGCAACCAGGCATCCGGAGACTAGTGCCGACCGCACCGCCCGTAACCCAAAAATGATTCGTTTTCCTCCGTCCCCATGGGATCAAAAAAGGCCGCCCTGGATTACCCAGGGCGGCCTTTTCGTCAGCGTCCACATTGCAAGCAACGCCACACGCTACTTGGCGCGACCCTCCTCATAGCGCTCGACCAGCTTGGCCTGAACGTCATAGGGAACCTGCTCGTAGCCAGCGGGCTTCATGGTAAAGTCACCCGTGCCGCGCGTGATAGAGCGCAGGCGCGTCGAGTAATCCGTCAGCTCGGCGAGAGGTGCCTGGGCAATGACCACGGTGTCGCCGCGCTCATCGGTCTCCATGCCCGTCACGCGACCGCGCGATGCCGAGATGTCACCCATCACGGCGCCGGCGTAGCTCTCGGGGATAGTCACCGTGATTTCCTCGATGGGCTCCAGCACCACTGGGTCGGCATCGGCACATGCCTTGCGCAGGCCGATGCGAGCCGCCGCGCGGAACGCCATCTCGTTGGAGTCGACGCTGTGATACGAGCCGTCGTACACAGCCACGCGAATGCCCGTGAGCGGATAGCCGGCAATAATACCGTCCTTCATGGTCTCCTGGACACCCTTGTCCACGGCGGGGATGAGCGAGCGCGGGATGCGACCACCCACGACCTCGTCTACAAACTCATAGCCGTCGCTCGTGCCGTCGGGCCCAATGAGCGGCTCCACGCGCAGCCAGCAGTCGCCGTACTGACCGGCGCCGCCGGTCTGCTTCTTATGGCGGCCCTGGGCACTTGCCGTACGGCGAATGGTCTCGCGATACGGAATGCGGATCGGCACGCTCTTGGCAGCGACCTTGGTGCGGTCCTCCAGACGGTTGAGCAGCACCGAAACCTGCGCCTCACCAACGGCGGAGATAATGGTCTGGCCGGTCTCCTCGTCGCGGTCGATGCTCATAGTCGGATCGGCCTTACAGGCCTTCTCGATAAACGTATAGAGCTTCTCTTCGTCCCCGCGATTCTCGGCCTCGATGGCAATGCGGTACTGCGAGTTGGGGAACTTAAACGCCGCAGCCTCGACCTTGCCGGTAATCGAGAGCGTATCGCCCGTCTCGGCCGCCAGCTTGGGTGCCACGATGATGTCACCGGCATAAGCGTGGCCAACCTCGGTCATATCGCGGCCGCACATCACATACAGGTGGGCCAGACGATCGCTCTTGCGGGTACGCGCGTTGATCAGCTCAAGGCCCGGCTCAAGCGTGCCCGTCAGCACCTTGATAAAGCTGATGCGACCCTGCTGCGGATCGGCCAGCGTCTTAAACACAAACGCCACCGGACGGTCATCGTCACTCGAGATCTTAAGCGAATCGCCGTCGATAAGCGGCATCTCGCCGTAGTCGGTCGGCGCCGGGAAGTACGTCGCGATGTCGTCCATCAGCGAGTTGACGCCCTGCTCCTTAATGCAATCGCCCGCAAAGACCGGCACAAAGATGCGCTCGGCGATCGCCTTCGACAGCAGGCCTTCAAGCTCCTCCTGCGTCAGCGTCTCCTCGCCTTCCAAGTACTTCATCATCAGTTCATCGTCAGCCTCGGCCACCAGCTCGCACAGATGGTCATGGGCCTCCTCGGCCTGGGCACGATACTCCTCGGGAATCTCCGACTCAACGGCTTCGGTGCCGTTGCAATGGCGCGCCTTCATGCGCACCAGGTCGATGATGCCGTCAAAGTCCTCGCCCTCGCCCCAGGGAAGGGTCACGGCGCCCAGGCGCGTGCCAAAGCGCTCCTGCAGCAGGTCCATCGTGGTCGCAAAGCTGGCCTCGGAGCGCGACAGGCGGTTTACGAACACCGCACGCGCCAGGCGCAGGTCCTCGTCGGCATACCAGAGCTTAACCGTCGTAGGCTGCGGGCCGGCCTCAGCGTCGACCACAAACAGCGCCGTCTCGCAGACGCTCATCGCGGCAAAGGCGTCGCCGATAAAATCGGGGTAGCACGGGGCATCGAGCACATTGATGCGCGCGCCCTTCCAGTCGATCGGCGCGATGGTCGTCGAGATGGAGAATGAACGCTTGACCTCTTCGGGGTCATAGTCGAGCGTGGGCTTGGTGCCGTCGTGGCCGCCCAGGCGGGCGGTCTTGCCGGAAAGGTGGAGCATGGCCTCGGCGAGTGAAGTCTTGCCCACCCCGCCTTGGCCTACGAGCACCACGTTCCTTACGTTACCGGTCTTGGGAGCACCCATGATGACCTCCTTGCAGGGCCGCGCGCAATGCGCGACGCCAACGGGGAGAGTTCGCGGTCGGTGCCATCCCGGGAGCAGCATGGTCGGCAGCCGAGCCGACTCACCCTCCAAATGTCCTATGCCACCACCCTACCCTCACGGGCGGCTGTCCATGCATACCTTTCGGCGCACGTATGAATACAGGCGGCGAGAGGAAGAGACAAGCTTGTGAGGCGATTATTGAACCCCGTCGATGCAAACAAAAAGCCGCCACAGACCGTAAGACCTGAGGCGGCTTCGCCTCAATTAATAGTTGAGTAAATACCTGAGCCTATCCCTCGATACGGCTCAAGAACTCACGGGTGCGCTGCTCACGCGGATGGTCGATGACCTGCTCGGCAGGACCCTCCTCGACAATGCGGCCGCCATCCATAAAGACCACGCGGTCGGCAACATCGCGCGCAAACTGCATTGCGTGGGTCACAATCACCATCGTCATATTCTGCGCGGCAAGGTCTTTAATGACACGCAGCACCTCGGCCGTCAGCTCGGGATCGAGTGCCGAGGTCGGCTCGTCAAAGAACAGGATCTCCGGATCAAGCGCCAAGGCGCGGGCGATACTCACACGCTGTTGCTGACCGCCCGAAAGCTCACATGGCACCTTGTTCTCGTTGCCCGTAAGCCCCATCTGCGCGATCAACTCGCGCGCACGAGCTTCCGCCTGCTCGCGCGGGCGCTTAAGCACGCGGATCGGCGCGTCGATGATGTTTTTCATCACGGTATAGTGCGGGAACAGGTTGTAATTTTGGAACACCAGGCCGAATCGCGAGCGTGCCCGCTTGGGCACATCGCCCTTCGCATAGACCGCGCCCGAACCCGCATCCGTCGCAACGGCAAGGTCGCCAAACGAGAGCGAGCCTCCGTCGAGCGTCTCGAGCAGCGTGGCACACCGCAGCAGCGTGGACTTGCCGCCACCCGAAGGCCCGATAATCGCCACGACCTCTCCACGCTTTACCTCGAGCGAGATATCCTTGAGCACCTCATTGCCGCCAAACGCCTTGCGAGCGTTCGATATATTCATTACCGAATTAATCATGGTAGTAATCCAATTTTTTCTCGGCGGCGCCCAGCAGCATCTCGACAACGAAATTAAAGACCCAGTAAATCAGCGCCGCAATCGCAAACGGCACCATGCTCACCTGCGAGGCGACCAGCGCCTTGGCCGTCGAGAACATCTCACCCACGCCAATGGCAAACGCCAGCGACGTGTCCTTGACCAGCGTGATGATCTCGTTGCCCATCGCAGGCAGAATACGCTTGGCGACCTGCGGCATCACGATATACAGAAACGTCTGCATGCGCGAATAGCCCAGCACCTCGGCAGCCTCGTATTGACCGCGCGGAATGGACTGCAGGCCCGAGCGATAGATCTCGGCAAAGTAACCGGCGTAGTTGATGATGAACGCCACGACGCACGCCGTCCACTTGGAATCGGGCGTGAGCGAAATGCCAAACACGTAGTACGGGGCAAAGTAGATGGCAAACATCTGCAGCATGAGCGGCGTACCGCGCATGACCGAAATGTAGATGCGCGCAATCCAGCGAAGCGGCGCGATTTTGCTCATGCGCATAAACGCCACGGGGATTCCCAGCGGAATCGACCCCAGCAGCGTCAGCACAAACAACTGCAAACTGACCAAGAATCCCTGGCCAAGCATCTGCATCATGACCTGGATAGACAACCTACCTTCTCCTTCGCAGCAACAGAACGGCTGATCTTATTCTCAAATAGGCACAGTGCCCAAGATTGCGAGCGACAAGCCCGACGAAGCGTACTTTGGTACGCGAGGAGGGTTGGAGCCGCAAGGTTGGGTGCTGTGGCTATTTGAGAACCCAGTTGTCGAAGGAAAGACCGTAATCCGCATACTTGTCGCACAGGTCCTTAACCGTACCGTCCTCGTAGAGCGCCTTGAGCGACTCGGTCACGGCATCGGCCGACTTGGTGTCGCCCTTCTTAAAGCCGACGGCGTAGTGCTCGCTGGACAGCGGCTCATCAAGCTGCGTATAAGCATCGGGCTTGGCGG
>CABQNF010000024.1 GCA_902465465.1 uncultured Collinsella sp.
CCGCTCCGTCACACGGCGGCAGCCAATGTCCAGCGAGCGCGTCCCTTCTAGCGCAAAGACGCCACGCTCCGGCGCATAGACGCCCGTCGCGAGCTCCGTGGATCCGCCACCCGAATCGGCAACAATAATGCGCTCGCCGGCAAAGTCGTGCGCCACGCCAAAAAACGTCAGGCGTGCCTCGACCTCGCCCGGAATCACCTGTGGCTCAAGCCCCAGATCGCGCAGGCCGTCCAGCAGCAGCGCGGCATTGGACGCATCGCGCGCGGCGCTCGTGCATGTGGTGCAGATGCACGCGGCCCCAAAGGCACGCGCCTCGTCCACAAACATGCGGCATGCGGCGAGCACGCGCTCAACGGCCGCCTCGCAAAAGCGGCCCGTCGCGTCCACGCCCTCGCCCAAGTCGGTGATCTCGGTATGCTTGGACGATTCCACGATCGCCCCGGCCTCGACCTGCGCTAACACCAGTCGCGACGACACTGTTCCCAGGTCGATCGCGGCTACCTTATAGCGTTTGCAATCTGCCATTGCAGGCTCCCCTCCGGGCGCTATTTGCCGTTGGACACGACCGTCTGGCCCTCGACACCGTTAAACCCAAACAGCATGTCGAGCGCCTGGATGTACCACGGCGCGTCCTTACCGACGTCTTCGATTTCCTTGGCAACTTCGCTGGCCTTCTTGGCGTTCGACGACTTCCTGCTCGAAGACGAATCCGAATCGTCGTCCAGGCCCTGCACTTCAATTCTCTTCTCGCCGGGCATCACCAGGCCCAAGTCCTCGGATGCCGCGTCCTTGATACCCTCCTCCGAGAGCAGCTTGTCGACGCTTTTCTGCAGCTCGTCGTTGTACTGCTGGCGAATCTCGACCTGCTTGGCCAAGATATCGCTCGAGCGTTTGGCAACGTAGAGGTCGCGCATGGGAAAGTACAGGCTCACGAGCACCAGGGCGACGACAATACCGATAAACAGCCCTCGCTGAGGACCGTGGGTAAAGTCGTAAATTGCCTTGACCGCTGCGTTGTCGTTGGCGTAGTGCATAAAGTCCGAGCCGGAAAGACGGCTTGAGGGACGGCGCGGCTTGTCGGACGCCTGGGTCGAAGGGCGCGACGCATGCTTGGAACGCGATGGGCGCACCGGACTATCCGAGGAACTATTTGGCTGAGCATTGGGATGCGAAGTCGCCGGCGAGCTATACCTGGAGCGATCAGCACCAGCATAACCAGACCCGCCAAGCTGTGCGGTACGCGCACGACGAGGCGACGGCTCACGCGAACCGGCGGAATAGTACCTGTTGTCGTAAATCTGATCCATGTGCGCCTTGTGCGGTTGAGGTTTGTTTGCGCTAAGTCCTTTAGTTATAGCACGAGCGCCCGCGCCGCCTTCGCCAGCCTTTGCTCGACATAAAAAAGGCGCTGAGCCGTATGGCCCAGCGCCCATAGTTCTTTGCGGCATCCAGCCAAGGCGGGGAGGAACCGAGTCAGCCTCCCCCTCGCCAAATTCGCCCGTTTAGCGAATGTTGTAGAACGCGGCCTTACCGGCGTAGCGCGCGCTGCCCTCGAGCTCGTCCTCGATGCGGATGAGCTGGTTGTACTTGGCAATACGGTCGCTGCGGCACGGGGCGCCCGACTTGATCTGGCCGGCGTTAACACCCACGACCAGGTCAGCGATGGTGGAGTCCTCGGTCTCGCCGGAACGGTGACTCACGATGCAAGCGTAGCCGGCCTCCTTGGCAGTCTCGATAGCCTCGAGCGACTCGGTGAGCGTGCCAATCTGGTTGACCTTGACCAGGATCGCATTGGCGGCGCCCAGCTCGATGCCCTTCTTAAGGCGCTCGGTGTTGGTGACGAACAGGTCGTCGCCTACGAGCTGCACCTTGTTGCCAATGCGGCGGGTGAGCTCGACCCAGCCGTCCCAGTCCTCCTCTGCCATACCATCCTCGATGGAGATGATGGGATAGGTGTCGACAAGCTTCTCCCAGTAATCGACCATCTGAGCGCTCGTGTACTCAACGCCCTCGCCCTTGAGCTCGTACATGCCGGTCTCGGCGTTGTAGAACTCGGTCGATGCCGGATCCATGGCGTACATGAAGTCGACGCCGGGCTTAAAGCCAGCCTTCTCGACAGCCTTGGTAATGTACTCGAACGGCTCGGCATTGGTCTTGAGATTGGGCGCGAAGCCGCCCTCGTCACCCACGCCACCGCCCAGGCCGGCCTCGTGCAACACGCCCTTGAGGGTGTGGTAGACCTCGGCGCACCAGCGCAGGCCCTCGGCAAAGCTCGGAGCACCCACGGGCATAATCATGAACTCCTGGAAGTCGACGTTGTTGTCGGCATGCACGCCACCGTTGAGGATGTTCATCATAGGCGTGGGCAGCAGGTGGGCGTTAACGCCGCCCAGATACTGGTACAGCGACAGGCCCGCCGACTCTGCCGCGGCGCGGGCAACGGCCAACGATACGCCCAGAATGGCGTTGGCGCCGAGCTTGGTTTTGTTGGGCGTGCCGTCGGCGGCAATCAGTGCAGCGTCAACGGCACGCTGATCGAAGGCATCGAGGCCCATGACGGCATTGGCGCACTCGTTGTTGACATGCTCGACGGCCTGCGAAACGCCCTTGCCCAAGTAACGACCCTTGTCGCCGTCGCGCAACTCGCAAGCTTCGAAAGCGCCGGTCGAAGCGCCCGAAGGCACCATCGCGCGGCCGAAGCTGCCGTCCTCGAGCACGACCTCGACCTCGACGGTGGGGTTGCCGCGACTGTCGAGCACTTCGCGACCGTAGACGTCCAAAATATCGCTCATGTTGTCTCCCTCTCACTTGGAAACGTAGTTGATGCAAGCGACTGGCCGACTGTGCACCATCGGTGCGCCTCCGTAAGTTAGCCATGTCGCACTTTTTGCATTATGCCCTAAGTTAGCCGAGGGATACATATGAATTGGAGAAATCATTCTTTGGGGCGCTTGTTTTTTCACCGAGCATTCATCTCTAGAGGTCGCCCCCCCCCATTAAATTCTTCTATCGGCATACCGTCTTTACCTGGCTTGCGAATGAAAGTGTCAATATTGTGCTTTCACATCGTGCAAAGTTCTGGATATTGTGCTTTCACATCGTGCAAAGTTCTGGATATCGTGCAAATCTAAGGGTCTGAAGTTCTGGATATCGTGCATAATCAGGTTATAAAAGTTCTGGATATCGTGCACGAGGTAGCCATGCTTAAACGAAAAGCCTATGACAAACTACTAAAGTGGAAGCATGAAAGCGCTGGTAAAACAGCACTTCTTATTGAAGGAGCCCGCCGTGTCGGCAAGAGCACGCTTGCCCGCACGTTTGGAGAAACCGAATACAAGTCCTGCCTTGTCATTGATTTCTTTCAAGCACCTGCCGAAGTTAAGCAATATTTTGAGGACTATCGCACTGACTTCGACTCGCTCTTCCTCTATCTCTCGGTTTTCTATAACGTCAAACTCTATGAACACGAGACGCTTATCGTCTTTGACGAGGTCCAGATGTACCCGCAAGCACGCGGACTCATCAAGTATCTCGTTGCAGACGGACGTTACGACTACATCGAAACTGGATCCCTGCTCAGCATCAAGCAGAACATTAAAGATATCGTCATCCCATCCGAGGAAGAGTCTCTGGAACTTGAGCCCCTCGACTTTGAGGAGTTTCTTTGGGGCATGGACGAAAAGGGGCTGGCCGATCTCATTCGCATGAGTTTTAACAAGATGAAGCCGCTCCCCGATGCCCTACATCGCAGAGCGCTCTCCCTTATGCGCGAATACATGCTTGTAGGCGGCATGCCTGAGCCGGTATCCATCTATGTTGAACAGCGCGCTTTTGCGCCCGTCGACGCTTCGAAGCGCCGAATCGTCCAGCTCTATCGCAACGATATCTCTCGTTTTGCAACCGGTTACGAATTCAAAGTCGTCTCCGTACTCGATGGCATCCCGGGTCAGCTCTCTAGGCACGAAAAACGATTCAAGCTTTCCTCACTTGATAAAAACGCACGCATGCGCACCTACGAAGAAGCTTTCTTTTGGCTGGCAGACGCGCGAATTGCCAATATCTGCTATGCCGCAAGCGAACCGAGCGTGGGCCTTTCACTCAGCATGGAGCAAACGGCCCTCAAGTGCTACATGGCAGACACCGGCCTGCTTGTAACGCTTGCCTTTTCTGACAACAACGATACCGATGAAGACGTTTACAGGGCCGTGCTTCGCGGCGACATCGGATTGAACGAAGGAATGCTTACCGAAAACTACGTTGCCCAATCTCTAAAGGCCAATGGACACAGGCTCTTCTTTTATTTCCAAAGCGGAAAGAAGGAGGGGGAGGAGCGCATGGAAATCGACTTCCTCGTTACCCGACCCTATGTCAATGCCGCCGGAAAGCCGCGCATCAGCCCCATCGAAGTTAAGTCGCCACGCAGATACGGAACCATCTCCCTCGACCGATTCCGCGCGCGCTTTAACAAGAAGATTGGGATGGCTTACGTGTTGCACCCTAAACAACTCGAGTGGGATGCCGAAGCGCAGCTGGCACATCTTCCGTTGTATATGGCTTTTTGCTTGTAGAGGCCTCTCTACGAATGGATGCCGTGAGAGACGCAGGCCTCACTCGCTTGCTTTTGCTTGGTCCCACAGGTCGTTAAGTTGAGCGGTTGAGCAGGCGGCGAGGTCATCGCCCGCCTCGTGCACGGCGGCCTCCATCGCGGCCCAGCGACGGCGAAACTTGGCCGTGCTCGCGCGCAGGGCGCTCTCGGCGTCAATCCCCTCTTTGCGCGCAACGTTGACTAGGGCAAAGAGCAGGTCGCCAAACTCCATTTCGCGCTCGGGCGAGCCGGGCTCCTCGGCCTCAAACTCGGCACGCTCCTCGGCGACCTCGTCCCACACGTCCTGGACCGTCTCCCACTCAAAGCCCACGGCAGCCGCCTTGCGCGACACCTTCTGCGCCTGCATCAGCGCCGGTAGATGCGTGGGCACGCCGTCGAGCAGGCCCTCGGGCGCAGCCTCGCCTGCCGCCACGGCCTTGTCCTTGGCGGCTTTCTCGGCAAGCTTAACCTCGTCCCAAATCTTGAGTACCTCGTCGGAACTGTCGGCATCTACATCGCCAAACACGTGCGGATGACGGCGGATGAGCTTGGCGTCGATATCGTGCGCCACGTCGGCCAGCGTAAACTCGCCGGCGTCAGCAGCAATCTGCGCATGCAGCACGACCTGCATGAGCACGTCACCCAGCTCCTCGCGCAGGTGAACCGCGTCGTCCGCCTCGATGCAGTCGAGCGCCTCGTAGGCCTCCTCGATCATGTTCTTGCCAATGCTGCGGTGCGTCTGCTCGCGGTCCCACGGGCAGCCGTCGGGCTGACGCAAGCGCCAGACGGTCTGCACCAGATGCTGCAGCTCGGCCGACGCGTCGACCAGCGTGGACAGATTGCGCGAGCCCTCGGCATTTTGCTGAGCCATGTGCTGCGCCATGGCTATTCCTCCTCCAGGATCACGTGGCGGAACGCGCCGCCCTCGTAGATGCCGTAGCTGTGCGAGCCGTCCTTGGGGATGCTCACGCTACCGGGGTTGAAGAGCCACAGGCCCGGGTGCGCGGCGCTTTCCTCGTTGACCTTGATGTGCGTATGACCGTAGACGAGCGCGGAGCCCTCGGGCAACGCGGGCGCGTGGTCGACGCTGTTGTGCATGCCGGCGCCAAAGACATGGCCGTGCGTCAGGAACAGCTCGCGGCCGGTCTCGTCGAACAGCGTGGCGTAGTCGGCCATGACGGGGAAGTCGAGCACCATCTGGTCGACCTCGGCATCGCAGTTGCCGCGCACCGCGATGATGCGGTCGGCCAGGGCGTTGAGCAGCGGGATTACGCGCTTGGGGGCGTAATCGCGCGGCAAGTCGTTGCGCGGACCGTGGTAGAGCAGGTCGCCCAGCAGCACGATGCGGTCGGGCTGCTCGGATTCGATGTCGGCGACCAGGCGCTCGGCCCAGTATGCCGAGCCGTGGATGTCGGAGGCGATGAGGTATTTCATGGGGAGATCCTTTCGAATGGGGTTGATATGGCTGGGCGCAGGATGTCGCCACCAGCCGCGTTATTCAAATCGCAGTGCCACGGCTTGCGCCGCCTGCATCACGCGCTGGAGCGGCACGTTGTGCTCACGGGCAAGGCGGGCGCAGTCCTCGTACTCGGGTGCCGCACGCTCACTGCCGTCGGGCAGGGTGGCCACCTTGACGGACACCTCGCCCCATGGCGTCGTTACGCGCTCAAAGCGGCGTGGCAGGCAAACGCGCTCCATAACCTGGCGACGGATACCATTGGTCGTGGTTTCCAAAAAGATGATCGTCTGCAGACGCTCGATATCCTCGTGAGCACAGATTACCTGTAGCTGCCAGCTGGGGCGGCCTTTCTTGCAATAGAGGGGCAGCCAATGCACCTCGCGCGCACCCGCCTCGCGCAGGCGGTCGGCAGCGTAGGCGAGCACCTCGGGCGACGCGTCGTCGATGTCGCATTCCAGCTTGACGATGGTTTCGGGTGCATCGGTCTCGCGGGACAGTGGGGATGTGCTATCGCATTGCATACGGTCCGGATCCTTTCCGCGCGGGCTCGTTTTGTTCATCCAAACGCTAGCACATCGCGGGCGGCGCAGGGGCGGCGTCATGGGATAGGTGCGACTTTTGCTGGGCGCAAGTGCTGGCGCGCTCCAACGCCGGCCCGCTCCATTCAAACGTGTACGTCAGCCTCCAAACATGTCATTTTTTGCAGCTTTTGGAGGCTGATGCACATGTTTTGAGAGCGCAAGCGAGGCCGCACCGCGCGCCGCGCAGCCTTTCCAATCGATTTCGACCCCCGGCGTGCCCGGCGTGTTGAGAGCTGCGCCATTACAATGGAGCGGATTCGCTTGACGCAAAGGAGCCGCCATGTCTGCTTGCCCGCTGATCGATTGCCATACCCACACCTCGTTCTCGGACGGTCATGCCTCGTTTGAGGACAACGTTCGCGCCGCTGCTGCGGCCAGCTGCCGCGTCATGGTCTCAACCGATCATCTCGCCCTGCCCGCCAGCATGGACGCCAACTGCGAAGTGCAGGTTACTGAGGGCGACCTGCCGGCGCATCGTCTGGCTTTTGAGGACGCCCGCAAGCTCGCCGCGCAGATCACGCCGGAGCTCGAGCTTATCTATGGCTTTGAATGCGACTGGTACGAAGGTTGCGAGCCTTTGGTTGAGCGCTGGTCCGCGGGTGCCATAGTGCGCTTGGGCAGCGTGCATTGGATTGGCAACCCGGGCGATATCATGGCCGGTGCCGCGGGTACGGCGGGAACGGAAAACGTCGCTCGCCCCGATACGCCCGATTCCCTTTGCGGTTGGATCGACGACGACACCGACCTGCACGTTTGGGAAAACCTGGGCGTGCGCGGCGTGTGGGAGCGCTATGTCGACGACTGGTGCCGCGCCTGCGAAAGCTCGCTCAGCTTTGATGTGATGGCTCACCCTGACCTGGTCATGCGCTTTTCGAAGGAAGGCTTTACGCCCGACTTTGACCCCGCACCGTTTTGGCAGCAGATGGCCGAATGCGCCCACGATACGGGCCGCCGCATTGAGGTCTCGACCGCCGCACCGCGCAAGGGCCTCGACGACTACTATCCCACGACCGGATTGCTGCATTGCTTTGCCCACGCCGAGGTGCCGATAACTTTTGGCTCGGACGCACACCGCGCCTGCGACATCTGCTGGAACATCCGTGAGGCCCAGGCACACGCCTACGACTGCGGCTACCGAACCTTCGGCATCCCCCACCTCACCGGAGAATGGGAGTCCACGCCCCTCGCCTAACCATCCCTTCATAAGTTGCGGTGGAATAGGGATTGTTTTGCCTGATGAAGCGCTTAAACAGTCCCTATTTCACCGCAACTTCCATGACCCCGTTACACCAACAAAGACTGTCCCAAACGACTAGTGGCGGCGGGCGTTGAGTTCGCCGGCCAGCTCGTCGAGGGTAATGCCGTAGCGCTCAAGCGTCACGAGCAAGTGGTAGACCAGGTCGCCAGCCTCGTAGCGGATGTGATCGTGATCGTTATCCTTGCAGGCCATGATCACCTCGCTCGCCTCCTCGGCAAGCTTCTTGAGCAGCTCGTCCTCGACGTCGGTCAGCAGGCGAGCGGTATAGCTCTCCTGCGGCGATGCGTCGCGACGGCCGTGAATCACCTCGGCGAGCCCCGTCAGCGTCTCACCGATATTTCCATCCTGAACGTTTGCGGTGCGCACACCCATAGTTCAATCCTTTCTGGTTGGCCGAGCGTCTAATCGAGCGCCCGCCCTACGCGAGTTTCTTAAAGAAGCAGGTACGGTTGCCGGTATGGCAGGCCGGACCCGGCGAGTCAACCTTGACCAGCAACGTATCGCTATCGCAGTCGGCCCAAAGCTCCTTGACCTCCTGCATATTGCCGCTCGTCGCGCCCTTGTTCCAGAGCTCCTGGCGACTGCGACTCCAAAACCACGTGGTACCGGTCTTGAGCGTCAGCCCCACCGACTCCTCGTTCATCCAAGCAACCATAAGCACCTCGCCGGTGTCATACTGCTGAACCACACAAGGAATCAGCCCCTTGGCGTCGTATGTAAGCTTTGAAGGATCGGTTATCTCTTCCATTTCTCTTCCCAAGTTCAAACTTCGCAGGTCGGGTGCCTGGGCAAGCCGCAGCATTAGAAGTCCAGCCTCACAGGAATACCTTGAGAGGCCATATACTCTTTGACTTCGCGAATGCTGAACGTCCCAAAGTGAAAGACGCTCGCCGCCAGCACGGCATCGGCCTCGCCCTCAATCACGCCCTCGGCAAAATGCTCGAGCGCGCCCACACCGCCGCTCGCAATCACCGGAATCGGCACCGCGCGCGCCACGGCGCGGGTGAGCGCCAGGTCAAATCCGGCCTTGGTGCCGTCGCGGTCCATACTGGTGAGCAGGATCTCGCCGGCGCCGCGACGAGCCGCCTCCTCGGCCCACGCCACCGCGTCGATGCCCGTGGCGTTGCGGCCGCCCGCCGTGAAGACCTCCCACTTGTCGGCACCAGATGCGCCGGGCAAACCGACGCGCTTGGCATCGATCGCCACGACCACGGCCTGGCTACCAAACGCCGCGGCAGCCTGGCTAATCAGCGACGGGTCGCGCACGGCGGCAGAGTTGAGCGACACCTTGTCGGCACCGGCTGCAACCATGGTGCGCATGCCCGCCAGGTCGCGAAAACCGCCGCCCACGGTATAGGGAATGGCTAGCTCCTCGGCCGCATGCGCCGCCATCTCGATGGTCGTCGCACGGTTGTCGCTCGTGGCGGTAATGTCCAAGAAGACGACCTCGTCCGCACCCTCGCGGTCGTAGGCGCGCGCCAGCTCCACCGGATCGCCCGCATCGCGCAAGCTCACAAAGTTGACGCCCTTGACCACACGGCCGTCCTTGACGTCCAGGCAGGGAATCACACGTTTGGTAAGCATGGGCTACTCCTCCCCTCGGGCGGCGGTCAGCGCCTGTACCAGCGTAAAGTTGCCCTCGTAGAGCGCGCGACCGGTAATGGCACCTTCAATCGCGCCCTCACCCACTGCGGCCAGCGCGCGGATGTCGTCGAGCGTCGAGATGCCACCCGATGCCACGACGGGAAAGCCCGCGACCTCGGCCACATGGCGATACGCCGCCACATCGATGCCCGCCTGCATGCCATCGCGCGCAATGTCGGTATACACCAGATGCTTAAAACCCAGCTCGGAAAGCTGCGCCACGGCGTCGTCGAGCGCCACGCCCGCGCCGTCACGCCAGCCATTCACCTTGACCTGGCCGTCGCGTGCGGCAATATCTGCCACCAACAGCTCGCCAAAGCCTTGGGCCGCCACCTCGGCAA
>CABQNF010000025.1 GCA_902465465.1 uncultured Collinsella sp.
GAGCATCACGTGCAGCTAAGTCGTTTTGAGCAGCGTTGCGCGCCGCCGACTCGGCAAGCTTGGCTTCGTCATCTTTGCGTCCCAGCTGCGCACGCAAATTGTCGATCTCGCGCTGAAGCTCGGCATTCTCCTTCTGAGCATCGGCACGGGCCTCAACCGCCGCACGCTGACTTGCGCTCTCGCGCTCTGCGACAGCGCCCTCGAGCTTGGCGCGCAACTCGGCAAGCTCGGCATCGCGCTTGGCGACCTCTTGTGCCAGCTGCTGAGCCGCAGCGTTCTTCTGCTCAACGAGCTGAGCGTTGCGCTGAGACTCTGCCTTTTGCAAGGCGACCGTCGAACGCGAGCGTTCAAGCTCCAGCGCCTGCTCGCCCTCGCGCTGGACTGCCCTCACACGCTCATCCAGATCACGCGAAAACTCGGCATCGCGTACTTGCTTGACGATATCCGCATAGCCGGACGCATCGACCTTAAAGACTTCGCCGCAATGCGGGCACCTGATCTCATTCATGGCAGCTCCTCGATGGACGCAAATTTCAACCGACTATACTCTACCGCGCCGCGCGGACAAAAAAGGCGCCGCCGCCATAATGGCAACGGCGCCAGAACCACCACAAAGGTGCCTGTCCCCTTTGTGGTGGCTCTGGCGCCCTATAACCCAAAGAAGCTAAGAATCTGATCACGGCTTACGGGCTTGTAGTCGTTGGCGTCGAGGCCCACATCGTAGCGATAAATGGGACGCTCGCGATCGCGGTTGCGTGCGTTGGTGCGGTCACCCCTGCTGTGGATATGCCCATGCAGCATAATGGCGCCACGTGCCTTGCCGTTCCAGCTGAGCATGGGGTAGTGGCTCATAACCAGACGATGGCCCTTGGCATAGCCGGGAGCAATCTCCAGGTAATCGCGCACGTCTTCCCAAATCTGCGGTACGTCGGGATCTACCCAGTCGCCGTCATGGTTACCACGGATGAGCGTCACGTTCTGGCATTCGATACGCTCGCGCAGGCGCACCGCCTCCGCCAGGGGCAAACGATAGGTAAAGTCACCCAAAATATAGAGGCGGTCATCCGCAGCCACGCACTCATTGATGGCATCGATGACCTTGCGATTCATCTCCTCGACCGAGCCAAACGGCCGATCCATGTCGTGCAAGATATTCGTATCGCCCAGGTGCAGGTCGGCGGTAAACCACATCATCGTCTCTGTCCTCATTTCGCAACGTGTTCAACTCGTGCTAAGTATACAGACGCAGCGATGTGGCGGTTATCCAAAGAGCCCGCCGAACAGTCCGCGGCGGCGTTTGTCTTTCTTTTTCGACGCATCACTCTGGGCGTTCTTGCCCTGCCGCTTCTTACGATCCTGCTCCAACTCATCGTCATCGAGTAGCAGATCCCACTCAAACGGATCGTCTGTCAGATCGAACAGATCATCGTTATCAAACATGACCGCCTCCCTTACCGATTAGCGAGCATCCACCACGTAGAGTCCAACGCGCACCTGATGCCACGGGCTGCGTTCGGGAGCAACCTGTTGCACGCGGGCCTCAAATACGTCCTCATGGCCGTAATACATCATCAAGGACAGCGGGCCGACCTCGTTTCCCGGAACATAGCCAAGCTTGGTGTTGCCGTAATAGATCGCAACCGCCTCAGGGTCATGGGGATTATCGCGCTCGGCACACAGCGTCAGCTTATCGCCCGCTTTAAGATCGCCCAGGACCAAGGCGCCATCGGCATACTGAAATCCTGCAATGTGAAATGACAGAAGAACACGTGAAGGCTCGTACATAGCAGCTCCTCTAACAGCCGGATAAACCGGTGTGTAACCTTATTGAGAAGTCTACGGTCCCGTGCGGACACAAATACATCCTGCCTGCGTCCTTCAATCGTTTGCCTCAACGCTTGCGCGACAGAACGCTTGCAGATAAGATAGGAACACGGATGGCACCCGTTGCCGCGGGTCTTGCCAACTCCGATACACGTTTTCATCGTGAGAAGTGGCCGTCTTCGCTTACGCGGGGGCGGCTATTTCATTCGGCCGATAAACAGACCGAGTTCGATAGCCGCAATCAACAACGCCAATAACGAAATAACATCGCTTACGTTCATACCAAATCCCTTCTAAAGGGAGTTGGCCCATCCGTGCTCCATAACAGTAGTCTAACGCAAAATGCAGGTAATAGGAACACTTGTTCGTATTACCTGCGCCCTTTTCTAATGCACAAACATGCGCACGAACTTGTGCTTCCAGCTTGCGTAGGGCGCATACCGAAACAGCACGTCCAGCCAAGTTGCCTTGTTCACGATACTCTTCTTGTGGCTAAACGTATCGAAGCTCTCGCGTCCATGGTACTGCCCCATACCGCTCGCGCCCATGCCGCCAAAGCCCATATGGCTCGTAGCCAAGTGCATGATCGTGTCGTTGACACAGCCACCGCCAAAGGGCACGTAACGCACGAAGCGCTGCTGAACTGCGCGATCCTGACTAAAGATATACAGGGCCAGCGGCGTCGGACGATCCGTAATAAACGCTTCGGCCTCGTCTAGGCTCTCAAACGTCAGCACCGGCAAGATGGGACCGAAGATCTCCTCCTGCATCACGGCGTCATCGGGGGTCACGCCGTCCAAAATTGTCGGCTCGATCTTCAGCGAAGTCTCCCGCGCGGTGCCTCCAAGCACGACCTTATCGGGATCGATCAGCCCGCGCACGCGCGCAAAATGCTTGGCGTTGACGATATGCCCGTAATCCTCGTTATCGAGCGGATGCTCACCAAACATACGGCGGACCTCTTCCTTGATGAGGCCCAGCAGCTCGTCGTGCACGCGCGTATCGACCAGCAGGTAGTCGGGCGCCACGCAGGTCTGCCCCACGTTGAGCCATTTGCCAAAGGCGATACGCCGTGCCGCGACCTTCAAGTTTGCCGTCGCATCCACGATGCAGGGGCTCTTGCCGCCCAGCTCAAGCGTCACGGGCGTAAGGTTTTTACTTGCGCGCTCCATGACGAGCTTGCCGACCGGAACACTACCGGTAAAGAAGATTTTGTCCCAGCATTCATCGAGCAGCGCCTCATTCTCGGCACGCCCGCCTTCGACGACCGTCACCAGACGCGGATCAAATGCCTCTTCACAGATTTGCTTGAGCACCGCGCTCGATGCCGGAGCATATGCGCTCGGCTTGATGACCACGGTATTGCCCGCGGCAAGGGCGCCGGCGAGTGGCTCGAGCGTCAGCAAAAACGGGTAGTTCCACGGAGCCATGATGAGCGTGACGCCATAGGGCACGGCCTGCGTCTTGCACACACTCACGGCGTTGGCGAGGTCACACGGACGCAGACGCGGGCGACTCCATCGAGCCACATGCGCAATCTGATGTCGAATCTCGGAAAGCGAGGTGCCGATCTCACACATATACGCCTCGTCATGTGACTTTCCCAAATCGGTCTTGAGCGCATGGGCAATATCGGCCTCGTGGGCCCGCACCGCATCGCGTAAACTCACGAGCGCACGACGTCGGGCATCAACATCAAACGTAGCGTGCGTTTTAAAGTAAGTGCGCTGATCGCCGACGATGCGCGCAATTTCCTCGGTGTTCATGGCACCCTCCTAGTTCTCGTCCTCAAACATATCACCCGCGACGACCTCGTACATACGCTCGAGCTCCAAGCGGTCCATCAAAAGCGGAACGGGGTACAGCGGATTGGCCTCGGCATCGGCATGCGCCGCCATCTCGGGAATGTCGGAGCGGCGAATGCCCGAGACACATTTGGGGATTCCCAGGATCTCGTTCATGCGGTCGACCCAATCGATAAAGGCCTCGGCCGCAAGACTATCCTGCGCGGTAGCCGGCGCAATGCCCGCCATGCGAGCAAGATCGGCAAGCTTGGGGGCGGCGGCGTCACCATAAGCGCGAAGCATGTGCGGCAGGATGATCGCGTTGGCCAAACCGTGCGGAATTCCGTATCGGCCGCCCAGACTGTGCGCGATGGCATGCACATATCCGACATAGGAGCGGGTAAACGCAACGCCCGCCTTATACGCCGCCGAAAGCATATTGCGACGAGCGCGCATGTCGTCACCATGCTCATAGGCCTCGAGCAAATTGTCGTGGATAAGCTGCACCGCCTGTCGCGCCATCTTGCGCGTATAGGGCGTGGTGCTTCGCCCGATAAAGGCCTCAACGGCATGCGTCAGGGCGTCCATGCCCGTCTGCCCCGTAATGGAAGCGGGCAAGCCGCACGTAAACTCGGGGTCGTGGACTGCAAAACGCGGGATGAGCACAAAGTCGTTAATGGGGTATTTGTAGTGCGTCCCGTCATCGGTAATTACCGCCGCAAGCGTGACTTCGCTTCCCGTACCGGCGGTAGTGGGAACGGCGATGAGCAGCGGCAGGCGACGATGAATCCGCAGCAGGCCGCGCATCTTGTTGATGGGCTTGTTTGGCTGCGCAATGCGTGCGCCCACGCCCTTGGCACAGTCCATGGCCGAGCCACCGCCAAAGCCGATAATGGCCTGGCAGGCGCTCTCTCGATACAGGGACGCCGCTTCTTCCACGTTTGAAACCGTGGGGTTTGCACGCGTTTCGGCATAGACCGTAACGCCAATCCCCTGAGCCGTAAGCGCACGCTCGAGTGGTGCCGTGAGCCCCAAACGTGCAATACCAGGGTCTGTCACGATAAGGACCTTCTGGATCGAGCGCTTTTGAAGCACCGCGGGCACATCCTCGGCATGCTCCAAAATGCGCGGCTCGGTATAGGGCAGGATCGGCAATGCAATGCGAAAAACCGTCTGATATGTTCGGCACCAGGCACGACGGGCTAAATGCATAAAGGAAACTCCTTTATTTGTTGATGGGTCAACATTTGCTCGACCGATTGTACTCAGCGGCGGTCAAAGACGGCCTGCCAATCGTTAATCAATCAACATCTTCATATCTCAAAATTGTTTTATTAAAAATCATTCCTAATAGGCTTCACATTTGGTTGCATTTATGGATAATAGAACTCGTCAAGACGCACGTCCGGAGAGGGCCCTTACGGGACCGGACGAGCGCACAATCGCCATCGATCGAAAGGATCGAATCATGAAGTTTGTTTGCCCCGTTTGCGGTTATGTGGAAGAGTTCGACGGCGACCAGCTGCCCGAGGATTTTAAGTGCCCCCAGTGCGGCGTTCCCGGTTCTCGTTTCCTGAAGCAGGAGGAGGGCCAGCTCGAGTGGGCCGCCGAGCACGTCGTGGGCGTCGCCAAGATGGAGGGTGTCTCTGAGGACATCGTTGCCGACCTGCGCGCCAACTTTGAGGGCGAGTGCTCCGAGGTCGGTATGTACCTGGCCATGGCTCGCGTCGCTCATCGCGAGGGCTATCCCGAGATCGGCCTGTACTGGGAGAAGGCTGCCCACGAGGAGGCCGAGCATGCCGCCAAGTTCGCCGAGCTCCTGGGCGAGGTCGTGACCGACTCCACTAAGAAGAACCTCGAGATGCGCGTTGAGGCCGAGAACGGCGCCACCGCCGGCAAGACCGATCTTGCCAAGCGTGCCAAGGCCGCCGGCCTCGATGCCATCCACGACACCGTGCACGAGATGGCTCGCGACGAGGCCCGCCACGGCAAGGCTTTCGCCGGCCTGCTCAAGCGCTACTTTGGCTAAGCCAACCGCTGAGAGATATTCTCTAGCTTTTATAAAGCCCGGACCACATGGTTCGGGCTTTTTTCGTGCCTCACGAACTTGTTAACGCCCTGAAATAGGACCGCCTTTGGCATCGGTTTCTCGTCAGAAACTAAGTGAGTAGACTTTTTGGAACTTGCCGAGCAGACCATCCGTATTGCCTTATAAAGTCGCAGGTAAATGACTTGTTTCAAAACGGCCTGGTCGCCAAAGTGCCAAAAGCCTACTCACTTAGAACCGCAGCCGTCCACGATTGAGCTGTTTTGTGTCTAACGGGCATCTTTCCGTCGATTACTCCCAATTTTGTCCAGTCAATGAATAGTTCAGACCGGAGTAATATCTCAGCCCTTTGCTCATCCGAGCTTTTATCACGATATTCAGCATCGAGCATCCTGCATATGGCCTTAACGATCGCGCGGAATCTATCCTCATCCGATATCTGTCTGTGTGTCAGGAGAAGCACATCGTAGCCCATGGCCTGAAGGGCCGTCATGCGGTCAGCGTCACGCAAGCCATCCCCTGCGCGTCCGTGCGAGGCCTTTCCCTGACATTCAATGGCCACCTGTCGCCTACCGTCCGGTGAAGAAAGAAGTAGGTCGATATATACACGGGACTTTCCCACAATCGCTCGAGCACTTGTGCCTAGCATCACTTCAACATTAAGCTCTATGTCGCAAAAACTTTCGCCTCCCAGGGATCGCGGCAGTGCAAGTAGCAAATACGCCTCGACCTCAAAAGGCGACGCGGCACCCAATGGAACGAGTTGCGATACCGCCATAAATCTATTGCCGTAACGCATCCCGCAAACATCTGAACAAAAACGGTCAAGGTCTCCGCCCAAAACCAAAGCGTCTCGACGCCATAAATTTGAGGCGGTGCCGTCCTCGGACGGGCAGCGCACCCAACCGAACGTTGTCGAAATCGCGCCCGAATCAATTGCACGCGAAAGCTCCGCCTCAAGTGCCGCCGGCAGGGCACACACCGCAAACAAGCCACACATCTCCGCCAATACCAAAAGAAGCTGAAGATCCGTCAGATGCCGCGACATGATGAATGTCGTCAGTAGAGGAGATGTAACCAAAAACCCATGCTCCGTTTCCAGCACGGATTCCCTGGGGAGCTCACCAAGAAACAGCCGCTGCCTAATGCTGGCAGGACAAGTCCGTTTGTTTCTCGTCCGAACCAATGTATACAACGGAAAACCGAGCGCGACCGCAGCCGTCGGGTTGCGGGCGAGATCATATCGCTGCCGGTCTTCTTCCGGTCGTGGAAGCGGCGGACACAAAGCGCGGACTTGAGGAGGCAAACGCCAGTACCTAAAAGCCGATATGTCACAAAGTAGATCCTTCATAGGCACAGGAAAACACGAATTTCAACCCAGTCAGTCACGCATTGGCGCGAACGCACCAAAAATGGCGCCGAACGGACTGCAAAGTTTTCAACAGCCCTCCCCAACTGGCCAAAAGCTTGCCGAGAGCTGGACGAAGCCCTGTTGAAAACCCCATTTTTTTCTCATGCAGGAGCTTTGCGCGGCAAGTGAGTAGACTTTTTTGAACATCCCGAGCAGGCCGGTCATCCTGCTTTTCAAAACCGCAGGTAGATAGCTTGCTACAAAACGGCCTGGTCGCCAAAGTGCTAAAAGTCTACTCGCTTAGATTGCAGAGTGCCCCCCATTAGCTGCAATTCCAAGGTAGTTAGTACTTTTGGACTCAGATCGTCATACTGGACAAGAATATGAGTTGAGTTTTCAGGGGCAGATGCGCCATCGGCACACCAAAAACAGTCACCGATATCGATAAAAGGGATGCTCGAGCGCGTGAGGGCCCGTGCAAAAGTGCTTCCGCCCGTTCCACGCTCCGCAACCACGGTGCAGTAAAGGCCCGCGTCCGCATGCTCGATCGAGACCTCCCCTGCCGGAAATGCCTTCCGTACAAGCGACGTCAGGCCATCACGCGCCTCACGAGCACGAACGCGCACGCGGTTCACATGTCGCTCGTAATCACCCGATTCCAGCAAACGCGCCAAAGCGACCTGATCAACAGAGCTCACCGACGAGGCGTAGAAACCAAGGTTGCGCCTAAACCGCTCCATTAACTCATCGGGCAACACCATGTACGCCAAACGCAACGCCGATGAAAGGCTCTTCGAAAACGTGTTGGTGTAGATAACCGACTGGGCGGCATCGATCGACGCGAGCGCGGGAATCGGCTTCCCGGCAAGGCGAAACTCACAATCAAAGTCATCTTCGATGAGATACCGACCTGGTCGCTCGGCGGCCCAGCTCAGAAGCGCATAGCGCCGCGCAATGCTCGTCACAAGGCCGGTCGGATACTGATGGGACGGCATCAGGTGAAGGACATCGGTCCCGCTTTTCTGCAGAATGCTCAAGTCCACGCCCTCATCATCCAACGGGATATGTCGTACTTGGCAGCCCATAGCCTGATAAATGCGCGTCAGACGCAAATAGCCCGGGTCCTCAACGGCATACACCTTGTCAGCGCCAAGCAACTGAACCAACATGGTATCGAGCAGCTGGGCGCCTGCACCGATAACAATGTTGTCGGGGTCGACATTCATGCCCCTCGTCCCACGCAGATGGTGAGCAATTGCGCGTCGCAGCCGAGCGGTGCCCTGCGCCGGTGCGGGCGAAAAGATCTCGCGCTCATCTTCGGATGCCAGCGTCGCCCGTAGTGCGCTTTGCCAAAGCCGCGCCGCCTCCAAAGCGGAAGGAGAAAGTGCATCGAATCGCTCGACCTGTCCGTTGACATCATGCGCGCTGGGACCCGCAAAGGCGGCATCTCGGTCGATGCCTTCCGCAGCCGAAGCCAAAACCGGTGCATCCGGAAGCTCGCAAGCGTAGTAGCCACGACGTGGCATTGAGCAAATATAGCCCTCGGCAAGTAACTGGCTATATGCATTCTCGATGGTAATGACACTGATTCCCAGATGACTGGCAAAGGCGCGCTTAGACGGAAGATGCTCCCCCGCCGCAATACGGCCAGCAACAATATCATCTCGAATTTGCTGGTAAACATACTCATAGAGCGATGCTTCGCCGCGTTTTTCCAAATTGTAGTCAAGCATGAGTTTATCACCTGACCATATCGAACCGTTCAATCTGGTATTAGTCTGACCTTGTTATTATCTCGAAAACTGAGTATTTCGCCATACCCAGCTCCCCGATAGGATGTTCCGTCAAGCAATGCACATGCCAACCAAGGGAGCAACCATGGCAGAACAGACCAGCAAGGCCGATCGCGTCAAACTCAATCGCGAGCTCGCGCAGATGCTCAAGGGCGGCGTCATCATGGACGTCACCACGCCCGAGCAGGCACGCATCGCCGAGGAGGCGGGCGCCTGCGCCGTCATGGCACTCGAGCGCATTCCGGCCGACATCCGCGCCGCAGGCGGCGTCTCGCGCATGAGCGACCCCAAGATGATCAAGGGCATCCAAGAGGCCGTCTCCATCCCTGTTATGGCCAAGTGCCGCATCGGTCACATCGTCGAGGCGCAGGTCCTTCAGGCCATCGAGATCGACTACATCGATGAGTCCGAGGTTCTCTCCCCTGCCGATGACGTCTATCACATCGACAAGACCCAGTTTGACGTGCCGTTTGTCTGCGGCGCCCGCGATCTGGGCGAGGCGCTGCGCCGTGTTGCCGAGGGCGCCACGATGATCCGCACCAAGGGCGAGCCGGGCACGGGCGACGTCGTCCAGGCTGTACGCCACATGCGCAAGATCCAAAAGCAGATCCGTGACGTTGTTGCTCTGCGCGACGACGAGCTCTTTGAGGCAGCCAAGCAACTGCAGGTTCCGGTCGAGCTGGTGCGCGAGGTCCATGCCACGGGCAAGCTTCCCGTTGTGAACTTTGCCGCCGGCGGCGTAGCGACCCCTGCCGACGCCGCGCTGATGATGCAACTGGGCGCCGAGGGCGTCTTTGTCGGCTCGGGCATCTTTAAGA
>CABQNF010000026.1 GCA_902465465.1 uncultured Collinsella sp.
GCGGAGGCAAACCACAGGAGGTTTAACATGGCTACCAAGATTAATATCCGCACCCTGCTCGAGGCCGGCTGCCACTTCGGTCACCAGACCCGTCGCTGGAACCCCAAGATGAAGCCGTTCATCTTCGGTGAGCGCAACGGCATCTACATCCTCGACCTCAAGCAGACTATCCTCGACGCCGACCAGGCCTACACCTTCGTCAAGAACGTCGCCAAGGGTGGAAACGTGCTGTTCGTCGGCACCAAGAAGCAGGCTCAGGAGGCCGTCAAGAACGCTGCTGAGCGCGCCAACATGCCTTACATCAACCAGCGTTGGCTCGGCGGTATGCTGACCAACTTCGTCACCATCCGCTCCCGCATCAACCGCATGGAGGAGCTCGAGGCCATGGTCGAGGACGGCCGCATGGCTGTTCTGCCCAAGAAGGAGCAGGCTGTTCTCGGCAAGGAGCTCACCAAGCTCCAGACCAACCTCGGTGGCGCCCGCGACATGAAGGGTCTGCCCCAGGCTCTCTTCGTCATCGACACCAAGCGCGAGGAGAACGCCATCAAGGAGGCTCAGCGCCTGAACATCCCCGTCGTCGCCCTGATCGACACCAACTCCGATCCCGACGAGGTCGAGTACGGCATCCCCTGCAACGATGACGCTATCTCCGCTGTCACCCTTATGTGCGAGCTCATGGCTGACGCCTGCCTCGCTGGCTCCGGCAAGGAGCAGGTCTCCGAGGCCGAGATGGCCGCTGAGCCCAAGGCCGAGTAAATCAGTCTTAGTTAATTCTTTTTCATCTCTTTGAAAGGAACCACAATGGCCCAGATTACCGCCGCTATGGTCAAGCAGCTCCGCGAGATGACCGACTCCCCGATGATGGAGTGCAAGAAGGCTCTCGTCGAGGCTGACGGCGACATGGACGCCGCTGTCGACGTTCTGCGTAAGAACGGCCTTGCCAAGGCTGCCAAGAAGGCTGGCCGTGAGACCAACGAGGGCGCTGTCGCCGCGTTCGTCTCCGAGGATGGCAAGACCGGCGCTCTGCTCGAGCTCTCCTGCGAGACCGACTTCGTTGGCTCTAACGCCAAGTTCACCGGCTTTGCTTCCAAGGTCGCTGAGGTTGTCGCTACCACCGAGCCTGCTGACGTCGACGCTCTGCTCGAGAAGCCGATGGGCGAGGAGACCGTTTCCTCCGAGCTCACCGAGATGATTCACATCATGGGTGAGAACATGAAGATCTCCCGCTTCGCTGCCCGCAAGGCTGAGAACGGCGCGCTCGCTTCTTACATCCACATGGGTGGTAAGATCGGCGTCCTCGTCGAGTTGGCTGAGACCGCTCAGGCTGAATCCTTCAAGACCTTCGCTCACGACGTTGCCCTTCAGGTTGCCGCCGTCGCCCCGATCTGCGCTACCCGCGATCAGGTTCCGGCCGAGACCGTCGAGCACGAGAAGCAGATCTACATGGCTCAGGCTGCCGAGTCCGGCAAGCCCGAGGCTATCCAGGAGAAGATGGCTGTCGGCCGTCTGGAGAAGTTCTACAAGCAGTCCGTGCTCACCGAGCAGGAGTTCATCAAGGACAGCTCCCTCACCATCAAGAAGTATGCTGAGCAGGTCTCCAAGGAGCTCGGCGACACCATTACCGTCGTTGCCTTTGACCGTCTGGTCCGTGGCGAGTAAATAAGCTCTTGTAGCTGGTAATGAGCAGGCTGTGGGTTTTACTCACAGCCTGCTTTTTCATGGCTCTTATCAGAGCCTTTGATATCATATTGAGAGTCTAATTAAAGGAGGATCGCTTTGTCCGACATCCGATATAAACGCGTGCTTCTTAAGCTTTCCGGCGAAGCACTGATGGGCGACGGCCAATATGGCATCGACCCTAAGGTTACCGACCATCTTGCCAAGCAGGTCAAGGAGCTGCTCGCCGTTGGCCATGAGGTCGGCGTCGTTGTCGGCGGCGGCAATATTTTCCGCGGCATGGCCGGCGCTGCCGGTGGCATGGAGCGTGCTCAGGCCGACTACATGGGCATGCTGGCAACCGTTATGAACGCGCTCGCCCTGCAGGATGCCTTCGAGCACAACGATGTTCCCTGCCGCGTTATGAGCGCTATCCAGATGAACGAGATCTGCGAGCCCTATATTCGCCGTCGCGCCATCAACCACCTTTCCAAGGGCAACGTCGTTATTTTTGCCGCCGGTTCGGGCAATCCGTACTTTACGACCGACACTGCCGCGGCTCTTCGTGCGTGCGAGATCGGCGCCGAGATTCTGATTAAAGCCACCAAGGTTGACGGCATCTACGACAAGGATCCCGTCAAGTGCGCCGATGCTGTCCGCTTTGACAAGATTACCTATCACGAGGTTCTCGTCCGCGGTCTGCAGGTTATGGATTCCACGGCTACGGCACTGTGCCAGGATAACCGTATGCCGATTTTGGTCCTCAACATCGATGGCGAGGACACCGTCAAGCGCGCGCTTTCGGGTGAGCCCGTCGGCACGCTCGTCTATCAGGAGGATTAAGCATGGCAGAGAACATCACCGCCCATATGGACAAGTCGCTCGAGTCCCTCAAGCATAACTTCTCCAAGGTCCGTACCGGCCGCGCCAATGCCAACATTCTGTCCGACATCACCGTCGATTATTACGGTGTTCCCACGCCGGTCACGCAGGTTGCCGCCGTCAAGACCCCCGAGGCCCACATGCTGCTCATCGAGCCGTGGGACAAGGCACTCATCAATGCTATCGTCAAGGCCATCGGCGCTTCCGATCTGGGTATTACCCCCAACTCCGATGGCACCGTCGTTCGTCTTCCGTTCCCGGCTCCCACTGAGGAGCGTCGTCGCGAGCTCGTCAAGGAGTGCCGCGAGTACGCCGAGCAGGCCAAGGTGTCTATCCGTAACATCCGTCGCGATTTCAACAACAAGCTCGAGCGCGATGAAGAGCTCACCGAGGACGATGTCCGTCGCGAGCAGGCCAAGGTCCAGAAGCACACCGATGAGTATGTCGCCAAGGTCGAGGAGCTTCTGAAGGAAAAAGAAGCCGAGGTCATGGAGATCTAAGGTGCAATACGACGAGCATAAACTGGTCGAGTACTTTGCCGACGCCCCTGCGGGCGTCGGTTTTTCCGACCTTGACCTCAATAACATTCCGCACCATATCTCGTGCATCATGGACGGCAACGGTCGTTGGGCCACGTCGCGCGGTCTTGCACGCACCGAGGGCCACAAGGCGGGTATCGTCTCCCTTCGTGAGATTATTACCGCCTGCGTGCGTCTGGGCGTCGACGTGCTTTCGGCCTATGCGTTTTCTACCGAAAACTGGAACCGCCCGCAGCATGAGGTCAACGTCTTGATGCACCTGTTTGCCAAGACGTTCATCGACGAGCTGCCGCTTCTGAAGCGCGAAAACGTGCGTGTTGTCTTTTTGGGTGATATTTCCGCGCTGCCCAAGAAGACCCGCGACGTTTTTGAACGCGGTCTTGCCGAGTGCGCCGATCACACCGGTATGACGCTGGCGCTTGCCGTCAACTACGGCGCGCGTGCCGAGATTACCCGTGCTGTCCGTCAAATCGCACTCGACACTGCCGCCGGTAAGATCGATCCTGCCGCAATTGATGACGACATGGTGGCTTCCCACCTCTATACCGCCGGTCTTCCTGATCCTGAGCTTGTGATTCGCACCTCTGGTGAGCTGCGCCTTTCGAACTATCTGCTGTGGCAGGTGGCTTATTCCGAGTTCTATGTCACCGATACCTATTGGCCTGACTTTGATCGTTGGGGCCTTGTCGACGCCATTTTGGCCTATCAGGGCCGTGACCGTAGGTTTGGTGGACTGAGCAAGACCGAGGAGGCTTAATCGTGTCCGATCGTCCCAAGGCATCTGCTCCCAAGACGCCTGCGCGCAAAGCTACCACTGTGGGAGCGCCTGCAGCGAAGAGCGGCAGCGGTTCGTGGCTGGCGGGCTTTATTACCCGTGCCGCCGCCGGTATCGTCTACGCCGTTGTCTTTATCCTGTGCCTGGTTTTGGGTATCGTGCCCACGGCCATCTTTGTTTCTGTCATGAGCGGTCTGTGCTGCTATGAGTTTTTCCGTATGACAAGACTCGATGGCAAGATGGCTAACGAGCGCATGGGTATCGCTGCCGCCGTACTCTTTCCGCTGTCGGCGTTGGGCGATTCGATGTTGCTGAATGCCCTGCTTTTTGCCCTGATGCTCGCTGTGGGCATTTGGTATGTCTGGTCGCCGCGTACCCGCATCTCTGATGTGGCCGTGACGCTCATGGGTCCCATCTACACTGGCTTTATGCTGTCGGCTATCGTGCTGCTGCGCGATGCCGTGCCCGGTTTTGCCGGCGCCCTGCTTTCAGTGGGCGTTTGCGCGTCCCTTTGGGTCTCCGATTCGTTTGCCTACATTGTGGGCAGCCGTATCGGCAAGCACAAGATGGTTCCCAAGATCTCTCCCAAAAAGAGCTGGGAGGGGTTTGTCGGCGGCATCCTGGGCTCGGTTTTGATTTGGCTCATTCTGTGGGCGACGCACTTCTACAAGCTCAGCCTGCCCTATGCGCTGCTGTGCGGCGTGGTCGTGTCCATTTTGGGCGTTATCGGCGACCTTATCGAGTCGCGCATCAAGCGTGGCGTGGGCGTCAAGGATTCCGGCAACCTTATCCCGGGCCATGGCGGCATGCTCGACCGTAGCGACTCGCTTATCTTTGGCTGCATTACCGCTCAGCTGCTTTTGATGATCGGAGGCGTGCTGTAATGTCATTCCAGACGACGTATGGCCCCGATGGACGCCTCCGTGTTGCCATCCTGGGTTGTACGGGCTCTATCGGCACCCAGGCACTCGATGTGTGCCGTCAGCATGCTGATCGCCTGCAGGTGACGGCGCTGTCCGTTAATTCCAGCACCTCTGAGCTCGTTGCCGCTGCCCGCGAGTTCTCGGTTCCGGCGGTTGCCGTGGCCGATGTCGCTCACGGCGATGACGCCGTGCTGCAGGAGTTGCCCGAGGGAACGAAGCTCGGCGTTGGCGCGCAGGCGGTTTGCGAGCTCGCGCGTCGCGACGATGTCGACTGCGTGCTCGTTGCTATTGTGGGCGCCGCCGGTCTCGAGGCGAGCCATGCGGCCTTGACCTCTAATAAGCGCCTTGCCCTTGCCAACAAGGAGTCCCTCGTCGTCGGTGGCGACTTGCTTATGCCGTTGGCACAACCGGGCCAGCTTATTCCAGTCGACTCTGAGCACTCCGCCATCTACCAGTGCTATCTGGGGGAGGACCCACGCGAGGCTCATTGTATTTGGCTTACCTGCTCGGGCGGTCCGTTCTTTGGCCGTACGCGCGACGAGCTCAATCGCGTGACGCGTGCCGATGCCCTCGCACATCCCACGTGGGCCATGGGTGCCAAGATCACCATCGACTCCGCCACCCTCATGAACAAGGGCCTAGAGCGCATTGAGGCCATGCATCTGTTTAACTGCGACCTCGATTTCATTAACGTGGTCGTGCAGCGTCAGTCCAAGATTCACTCTATGGTCGAGTTTGCCGACGGCTCCGTGATGGCGCATCTCGGTGCTTCCGACATGCGTATTCCCATCCAGTTCGCGTTCTCGTATCCCGAGCGTTGGGATACCCCGGCGCCTCGTATCGATTTCCGCGAGCTGGGGCAGCTCACGTTTGATGCTGCCGACATGGATACCTTCCGCTGTCTGGCGCTGGCCGAGCGTGCCGGCAAGACGGGTGGTACCATGCCGTGCGTGCTCAATGCCGCCAACGAGGTCGCCGTCGATGCCTTCCTGCACGATGGCTGCAACTTTACCGATATCGATCGCATTGTGGAATCCTGCATGGATGCCCACGATATGCAGGCGGTCGATTCGTTTGAGCAGCTTCGCGACATCGATGCGTGGGCGCGTGAAAAGGCTGCGCAGGTGCTCGCCGCAACCCGTTCCTAACCCATAAGGATTGCTTTTTCGTTTTATGGATACTGTTCTGAGCGTTCTCTCATCGGTCTTTTGGGGCCTGCTGATGCTTTCCGTCCTCGTGTTTTTGCACGAGGGCGGCCACTTTTTGGCGGCGCGTGCCTGCGGCGTCCGTGTGACCGAGTTCTTTTTGGGCCTGCCGTGCCGCTTTGACATCCATTACACGTCGCGTCGCATTGGAACCAAGTTTGGCGTGACCCCGCTGCTGCTGGGTGGCTACGCTGCCATCTGCGGTATGGATCCGACCGACGTCTCGTGCGCCGATCGCGTGCTCGCGGCTATCTATCGTCATGGTCGCGTGACCGTGGCCGACCTTGCCGCCGAGCTCGAGCTATCCGAGGAGGTTGTGCTCGAGGCATGCGCCTTGCTCTTGGGTTGGGGCTCTATCGCGCCTTGGTATGAGGAAGGGGAGAAGCCCTCGCCGAGCTACTATCCCACCAAGTATCAGACGCTGCCGCGAGACGCGGCAGGCTACACCACCTTTGACGGCCGCCGGTTCGATCGCGAACATTCAACTGCCGAGGGCGATGTGTGGGAGCTGCCGTGCGGCGAGGCCGAGTTCCTTTCACAAGAGCGTTCGCACACCTATCTTGGCCAGGGCTTTCTCAAGCGCGCCTTTATGCTGCTCGCGGGCATTATTGTCAATATCTTGACGGGCTTTTTGCTCCTTATGAGTATCTATTCCATTGCGGGTGTCAACGTGCCGATGGGTACCAACGTGATCGGTCAGGTTGACGAGGGGTCTATTGCCGCCAAGGCGGGTATCGAGGGCGGCGACGCGATCCTTTCGGTTGACGGAGTATCGTGCTCTACCTGGATGGACGTTTACGATGCCATCGGCAAGGCTGCCGGTAAGGACGATATCGCCATCGAGTACGAGCGTGACGGCAAGCAGCATTCGACCACGGTTGCGCTCAAAGAGGACGAGCGCCTAGGTGTGTATGCCTCTACGCAGGTGGTCCGTTTGGACCCCATCACGTCGGCTCGCCTGTCGTTCTCCTATGTCGTGCAGACAGCGGAGGGCGTTATGCGCCTGCTCCAGCCGCAGCATACGATGGAGATTCTCGACCAGTCCTCCTCGATCGTGGGCATTAGCGTTATGTCCTCACAGGCTGCTGCTGCCGGCCCTGCCACGTTCCTTTCGTTTGCCGCCCTCATTTCGTTCTCGCTTGGCTTTATGAACCTGCTGCCCATCCCACCACTCGATGGCGGCAAGCTGGTCATCGAGATCATTCAAAAGATTGCAGGCCGCGAGCTTCCGCTCAAGGTCCAGACGATTGTGAGCTATGTGGGCATCGCGCTCTTCGCACTGCTGTTTGTCTATATGCTTCGTTCCGACATCCTTCGATTTATTCTGTAGGGGAGTGTTTGGATTGTCTTTATCCCATCCTTTGCCGCGCGAGTTGACGCGCCCCGTGTATGTGGGCGGTGTGCAAATCGGTGGCGGCGCGCCGGTGGTGGTCCAATCCATGACCTGCACCGATACCGCTGATGCCCAGGCAACGCTTGCGCAAGTGTGCGCGTTGGCGCAGGCTGGCTGCGATATCGTGCGTGTGAGCGTGCCCACCGAGGCCGCGCTTGAGGGTTTCCGCACCATCTGTGCCGAGTCTCCGGTGCCAATCGTTGCCGATATTCACTTTAATCATAAGCTCGCCATTGGCGCTGTGGAGGCCGGTGCCGCCAAGCTCCGTATCAATCCCGGCAACATTGGCGATTGGGCCAAGGTCGATGCTGTCATCGATGCCGCGGGTGCTGCGGGTTGCGCAATTCGCATCGGTGTCAACGCTGGTTCGCTTGAGCAGGATATCGCCGAGCGCGACGAGCTTACGCAGCCCGAGAAGCTCGTGATGTCGAGCGAGCGCTTCGTCAAGCACTTTGAGGACCGCGGATTTACGAACATTGTGCTTTCGGCTAAGGCCCATAGCGTGCAAACGACGCTCGATACCTATCGAGCCCTGTCGCGTGAGATTCCCCACGTTCCGCTTCACCTGGGCGTAACCGAGGCGGGTACCAAGCTCCAGGGCACCATCAAGAGCTCTGTAGGCTTGGGTATCTTGCTTTCCGAAGGCATCGGTGACACCATGCGTGTGTCGCTCACGGCCGATCCGGTCGAGGAGCCGCCGGTCGCCTGGGGTATTCTGCAGTCGCTGGGCCTGCGTCGCCGTGGTCCCGAGATTGTCTCGTGCCCCACGTGCGCTCGCTGCCAGGTTAACCTTATTCCCATTGCCGAGGAGGTTACCGAGCGGCTTAAGAACTACTCCGCGCCGCTTTCGATCGCTGTGATGGGATGTGCCGTTAATGGCCCCGGCGAGGCTTCTGATGCCGATCTGGGCGTTGCTTGCGGACGTGGTCAGGCCTTGCTCTTTTCGCATGGCCAGATCATTGGTAAAGTAGCTGAGGACCAAATTGTCGACGCGCTCATGGCCGAGGTCGACAAGCTTATTGAGGAGAAATAAATGACCCGAGCAATGTATATGTCTAAGCTCTATGCGCCGACGCTTAAAGAGGATCCGGCGGACGCTGAGCTCGCCAGTCACCGCCTGCTGCTCCGTGCCGGCATGATCCGCAAGGAGGCCGCCGGCCTGTATTCCTACCTGCCGCTTGCTTGGCGCTCGATCCGTAAGATTGAGAACATCGTGCGCGACGAGATGGACGCTGCCGGCGCCCAGGAGCTTATGATGCCTATCATGGTCGACGCCGAGTTGTGGCGTGAGTCCGGCCGCATCGACGCCTATGGCAAGGAGCTTGTGCGCTTTGACGACCGTCACGGCCCTGGTGCGCAACGAGCTGCGCTCCTACAAACAGCTGCCCGTCAACCTGTACCACATTCAGGACAAGTTCCGCGACGAGTTCCGTCCCCGCTTTGGCCTGATGCGCGGCCGCGAGTTCATCATGAAGGACGCCTACAGCTTCTCCGCCACGCAGGAGAGCTTGCAGGAGGAGTACGACAAGATGAAGCAGGCCTACGCCAACATCTGCGAGCGCTGCTACATCAAGGCCTTGCCTGTTGTCGCCGACTCCGGCGAGATCGGTGGCGATACCTCCGTCGAGTACATGGCTTTGGCTGACGCCGGAGAGGCTTCGCTCGTCTATTGCGATGACTGCGGTTTTGCCGCCGATGACGAGGCTGCAAGCACCAAGGTCGTTGTGACCGAGGGCCCCGGCGACGGTACGCTCACCAAGGTCGAGACTCCGGGCATGGGCACCATCGAGGCCGTTGCAAAGTTCTTCGGCTTCCCCGAGAACGGCACGCGCAAGTCACTGGCGCTCATCGACGCCGAGGGCAAGCCCGTCGTTGCCATTGTGCCGGGCGACCGCGAGCTCAACGACTGCAAGGCCGAGCACGTCTTTGGCAAGGGCTATCGCATGATGACCGACGAAGAGCTTCAGGCGAACGGTCTGCATAAGGGCTTTATCGGGCCGGTTAACCTGCCCGAGGGCATCCGCCTGGTGTGCGACGAGAGCCTGCGTGAGTCCAAGCAGTGGGCTTGCGGCGCCAACGAGGTCGACTAT
>CABQNF010000027.1 GCA_902465465.1 uncultured Collinsella sp.
CCCGCGAGCGGTCGCCTGGTGCGTACCTTTGAGCGCGCCTATATCGCCAATAAGAGCACCTGGGTCGAGCCGATGGACCCGTACTTCACGCTTACCAAGTCGCCCTCTGTCTGCGACGACATCATGCGCGAGTTCGGCGTTGCCCCCATGGCATGTTCGCCGACCGGCCACATCATCAACGGCCACACACCCGTTAAAACCACCAAGGGCGAGCAGCCCATCCGCGCCGAGGGCAAGCTGCTGGTCATCGATGGCGGCTTCTGCCGCGCCTACCATCCCAAGACGGGCATTGCCGGATACACGCTTATCTCCAGCTCGCGCGGATGTCGCCTTAAGTCGCACCAAGCCTTTACCACGGTTGCCGAGGCACTTACCCGCAACGTGGACATCGAGAGCGAGACCAACCGTTTTGACCAGGCCGACCGTCGCCGCATGGTGAGCGACACCGATACCGGTGCTAAGATTCGCAGCCAGATCCAGGACCTACGCCAACTGCTCGATGCATATAGAAACGGTGCTATCGAGGAGCGCGCCTAGCTCCACCCGTGGGGATTGGCTAAACTTGCTGAGTTCGTCATCCCCACGGCGCCCCGACGCCACCCTAAGGCAGGTACCATGCAAAAGCTCCTTGCGCAGATCATGAAGTTTGGCGTCGTCGGCGTCATTGCCACCGTCATCGACTTTGGCATCATGAATCTGCTCCACTACGGCCTGGGCCTTAATATCCTGATCGCCAATACCAGCGGCTTTATCGTCTCGCTCATCTTTAACTACGTCGCGAGCATGAAGTACGTGTTTGCGCACAAGGAGGGCATGAGCCGCCGCCGCGAGTTCATCATCTTTGTCGTGCTGTCCGTTATTGGCCTGGCGCTCAATGACGGCATCGTGCTGGCCCTCAACGCCGGCCTGGGCCTCGAGGCCAACATCGCCAAGATATGCGCTACCGCGTTGGTCATGGTCTACAACTTTGTAACGCGCAAGATCTTCCTGGAGGGCGAGCAGACCAAGTAGCTCGGCCTCCTCGTTGCACTACGGAGCCCACGGATGACACATGTCAAGCGCTGTGTTGTTCGTGGGCCTTGCTCGTTTACGGAATGATTTGCAACGTTTGCGGATTACCTCTTGAATATTTGGCGAGTTCGTATAGTTCTTGCCAAAGACCTTACGTTTCCCATGCAAAAGCTCTAAAGTATCTCGTTGCTCGATTCATCAACGCATTGGATGTGATTACGTGCGCAAGGCACTGGCACAACCTCATACCAAGCAGTTCCTCAAGTTCGCTGTCGTGGGTCTTATCTCCTTTGGCATCGACTGGGGCATGCTCATTGCGCTCGTCGAGCTGTTCCATCTCGACTTTTTGATGAGCACCACGATTTCGTTTATCACGTCCGTCGTGGTCAACTACTGGCTCAGCATGAAGTACGTGTTCGACCATCGCGAGGGCATGAGCCGCAAGCGCGAGTTCACGATTTTCACCATCCTGTCGGTGATTGGTTTGGGCCTCAACGACCTGTACATGTTTGTGGGCGTCACGTTTTTGAGCATCGGCTACCAGGCCATGAAGGCCATCGCCACGTTCCTGGTCACCTGGTACAACTACTTTAGCCGTCGCTTCTTCCTCGAGGGCGCAAGGTCGTAGATTGCCGAACATATGCTTGAACGCAAAACGGGCTGGGACATCACGTTCCAGCCCGTTTTTTGTTTGCCGAGCTTTCTATAATTGCCGATAAGGGCGCACGAGACGGATCACGATGCCGAAATGGGACACGCTTTCCCATGGGCCTCCCCGGGGAAACCGCATCCCAGAATAGGACCTCAAAACGGGACACAGTTTCCCAATAGAACTCCAACCGGAAAGTGCATCCCAGAATTCAGCTCAAAAGTGGGATGCGCTTTCCGGTTGAGCCTTGATTGGGAAACTCCGTCCCATTCGCATCAAAAAACGGGCGGCCTGGATGTTTGTCCGAGCTGCCCGTTCCGTGCGTTATGTTGAGATCCCTAGCCTGTTACGTAATACCAGACGACGTTGTCGCCGTTGGAGAGAACGTAGTTGCTGCAGGCCGTCATGGGCGTCGAGCCGTTGACAGAGTACATCCAACCGCTCGTGCCGCCATACTGCTTCTCGGCCAAACCGCCGATCGCGGCGACATACGTGCCGTACGATGAGCCGTGTGCGTTGACGGAAAGCCCGAGCGCGCATAGGGCGTCGTAGACGGTGGCACCTTCGTTAAAGGTATAGGTGCCGCCGGCGGACACAGGATTGCCCACGGCGCTCGATGTGACCGCAACCGTCACCGTGACGTAACTGGGCTCCTGCGTGCCGCCCTGGCCGCCCGAGGAGGCGGTTCCGCCGTTAGAAGCAGAGGCGCCGCCAGACGATTGGCCGCCGCCCGAAGAGGTACCACCAGACGTGTTAGAAGTATCGGCAGTTTCGGTATTCTGAGCAGCCGATACATCGCCAGACTTCTTGCCACGCTGGTCTTCAGACTTTTTGCCATCCGAGTTTTTATCCGAGCTCTTGTTCGAAGACTCGGAATCGCCCTTGGCGTCACCCGAGTCCTTGGACTTATCTTTCGCATCGCCCGAAGCCTTGGAGTTCTTAGAGTCAGCTTTGCCAGAAGCAGCAGCCGAGCCAGCTCCCCTGGCGTCGTTGGCAACGACGCTCTCCCCCGTCACGGCCTGAACGATCCAGTCGATGGACCAGGCACCGCTTGTGGAGGGATGGACAAACCCCAGCGAGACGACAATCAGGGCAACGCAAGCAGCCGTAAAAACGCCGACAAGTGCCTTGCGCCGCGGGGCGGACGCCGCCGAAGCGGCGCCCTTTTGCTTTGCATCGTCGAGCTGGATAAACGAGGAGTCGGGCTGCTGCCCGTTGGTCTCCTTGGGCTTATCGGGCATTACCGTCACCCTTGCCGCGCTTGGTCAGCATGAAGACGGCGATGAGCGCGAGGCCGATCACGCCGGCCGCGATGCCGACAATAGCGAGCGGGTTGAGGCCAGACTCCTGCGCGGAAGCCTCAGTGGACTTCTTGGCAGTGGTCGTGGAAGCGGATGCCTTGTCGGACTTCTTGTCGGACTTGCCGTCCTTCTTGTCAGACTTCTTCTCGTCCTTCTTGTCGGACTTGTCGGAGTCCTTCTTGTCGGACTTGTTGTCCTTGGTCCCGGTCTTGGTCGACACCGTCGTCTTGGTCACCGGCTTCTGACCCGGGGCGACAGCGCCACCCTTCGAGCCGGAGCCAGTGCCCGCGCCAGCGCCCGTGCCGGTACCAGCACCAGTGCCGGAGCCGCTGCCACCGTTAGAGCCAGAACCGCCATTGCCGTCAGGGTTAACGGCGTTCTTGGTCCACTTGGCATACAGCGTCATATCGGCCGTCACCGGCGTGCTGAAGTCATACGCCTCCGTGCAAGCCTCATCGGTGTACCAGCCACCGAAGGTGTAGCCCTCACGCGTCGGATCGGCAGGCTTAACCAGCTTGCCGTCGGCCGTAGTCTGGAAATCGACCTTGGAACCATCGCCAGTCTCGAACGAGACCTTAACGCCACCATTCAGCTTGAACAACGTGCCGGAATCGTTGATGTAGTAGAGGTTGCCCTTGGCGTCGCAGGCAATCGGCGAGTCGCAGTAGTTGTTGTGTCCCGTTGCGCTAAACGCACCGGTCGCCTGCGCGTCACCCAGCTTGTAGCGATAGACACCGCCGCCCGAGGTGTAGTTCACATAGTCGGAAGTCGCACCGTAGTTAACCGTGAAGTAGACATACGTGCCATCTGCCTGGGCGCTCACGAGCGGTGCACCCTTGATGCCGCCGATGGGAAGCGCGGAGCCATCAGCAGACGAAACCAACGTCGTAGCAAAGTCATTATCAAGGTCGACAATCGCCAGCGCAGAGCCACCGGAAACCTCGCCGCCGACAATCAGCTTGTTGCCATACAGCGTAGGCATGCAGGCGCATCCCGTAAGACCCAGGTCGACGACGCGCTCTTCGGAAATGCGCGAAGCGGCATCCGCACCACGCGAACTACCGTCAGAAATCGCCAAAACGTGCAGCTTGCCATCGCGCGAAATCAGATAAGCATGGCTACCGTCGGCGGAGAGCACACAGGAGGAGTTAACGATAGCCCCAACGGAAACGCTTCCAAGCACAGCGCCCGAAGACTTGCCGAGCATCTCAACGGTACCGGCGCTGGTGGGAACCAGAATAAAGCCGTCACCCACGGTAGCACCCGTCCAGTAATAACCCTCATCGGCGTTGACGTGCTGCCAGGAAACGGCACCGGTCAGGATATTGATGCGCGTCAGATGGCCGTTGTTATACACGCCCTTACCATAGTCGACATCAACGGTGCCGACATAGAGATAGTTGCCATCGACCGTCAGCTGAGAATTCGACTGAGCAGTTTTGCTCACAGGGTCGGTAACCCAAACCGTCGTGAGCGTATCGGCCGTCAGAGCCTGGACCGCACCGCCATCGAGCGGGACGATGACCAAGCCGTTCGTATAAATCGGACGCGTCGTGTAGCCAATCGTAGTCTTAAGGTTCGACTCGGCAAGCACCTTGCCCGACTCTGCGTCGATCTTAAGCAAGCGCTTGTTGACGGCGAGATACACGTTGCCGTTTACGACAATCGGCTCGCTCGCGTTGGGATACGTGGCGCCCGAGTAGGCCTTCCAATCGAACGTCCAAGAGCTTGCCAGCGCGCCCGTAGGGGTGGACACGTTCTCGACCACCGCATTGGAATTGCCGTTCCAGTCGGCTTTCCAATCGGTCGGGCGCGAAGCGCTCGGATCCACGACGATTTCGTCAGGATTGGGCACCGTGTCGCCGGCAGCATATGCCCAGACGATCTTGTCGCCCGACTTGAGCGCGTAGTCACCATCGAGCTGAGTCCCGGGGTCCCCGTTTACAAAGAACGACCAGGAGCCCGTCAGCTTTGTGCCATCAAGCGGGGACACGAGGCTATGGACATTCCAATAGCCGCCATCATTGAGCATCACGGAATCAATGCCCAGGGCATCGAAATAGGCAGCAGATGCATCCTTAATCGTCGTGCCCTCAACGAACACCTGCATCGAAGGATCAGTCCAGCGCTGAGCCTTATCGTCCTTCTTGCCGATGATCTCCATCGAAACGGAGACCTGACCAGGCATGGTGCCGTCGGAGCCATAGACCCAAGCAATCTCGTCGCTTGCCTTAAGCGTATAGGCGCCCGCACCAACATCAACAGGCTTGCCATTGACAAAGAACTGCCAATATTTCCAGGTGTTTTCGTCAACCTTCTCGCTCGAGAGGGTCACGTTCTTTTCGAACGGCGAGGTCAGCGACTCGAGATACCAGCCAAACGAGCTCTCCCCCGTTTTGGCGCCAATGCCAGACTTTTTAAAGATCTGCTCGGAAAGGTCAGCAGCGGTTGTTCCCTCGTCCACGAGAGCTGTCGTAGGCTGTGCCCACGTCTGCCGGGCGCCCGAAGCATCCTGGCCGATAACGGTGCAGCTTACCGAAAGCTGATCGGCAGGAGCGGGGTCGTTGTACTTCGAGTAGTACCAGACGACGGAGTCGCCGGACTTGAGCGTGTAGCCGCCGGCGCCGACCATGGAGGACTTGCCGTTGATGAACAGCTGCCAGTACGCTTCGGTCGTCGGGTCGTAGGCGAGCGTGCGGCCGGAGTCGAAGGGCGACGTGATCGAATTGAGCGCCCAGCCCCAGGAGCCGTTGGGGTCGTAGTCGGCCTTGAGGCCGGTCTGCTTGAAGAGCTGCTCGGAGAGGTCGGCCGCGGTCGAGCCCTTCTTCAGCGTAATGCTCTGAGCGGCGGCCCAGGTCTGCTGAGCACCCTTGGCGTCGGTGCCGACGACCGAACACGTCGCGGAAACCTGCGTGGAAACCGTGCCCGTGGGATCCTCGTACACCAGCTCGAGCGTGTCGCCATCGCTCGGGTAGTAGCCCGTGGCATAAGAGCTGGCAGCCTTGCCATTAATATCAAAACGCCAGTACTTATAGCCGGACGCCGTGTTTTCCATCGCGAGCGTCTGGGACTTATCGGGGTTCGTAACCGAATAGGGAACGCCGCCGTCCGTGCTATAGCTATAGCCGGCGTCGTCAAGCACCTTGGCAAAGATGTCCCAGGCAGACATTTTTTGGGTACTCGACCACTCAAACGAGGCCGTCGGCACCCAGTCCACAAGGTCATAGGACTGACCGACATCGTGCTTGCTTACGCCTACAACCCTGACGTTAACGGAAAGAGACTTTTCGTCGGAAGAATTAACGAGCCAAGCGGTGCTCTTGACATCGTTGTTGCCGGCGTTTGCCACGACATAGGCGTATTTGCCCTCAGCCGAGGCGGGAAGCGTGATCGCGCCGGTCGTTTCGTCGGCGCCAAACAGCTCGTGGGCATTTGTGCCCTCAGCGTCATCGGCGAGATACCAGCGGTAATCGACGAGGGAGCCCTCGGGGAGTGCCGTCTCGTAATCGCCCCAATCGCCCGTTGCCATGTAATTGGCAGTAGGGGTAAGCGTTCCGCCGACCTGTGCAAGGTTGCCGCTCGAAGCGACATTAACCGATGTCAGGGTATACGCCTTGGCATCTTCGCCCTTGACGATGGCATAACGCGTGGAGGCATAGTCGGTGTTGTAGCCACCGTCGACGATGCACTTGAGGTACTTGCCGACGTACTTTTGCGAAATTACGAACGACGGCCTGTGCGCGTTCTCATCCGTCAGCGTCGTGAACGGACCCTGGGCGCTATCGGCAATCTGCCACGTATACGTCAGTTGATCAGATGTAAGCTCGGCACCCTTTGTTCCTGCAGACGTCTTCTCGAATGCAGTAACACCGATCTTTTCGCCACTCTTGTAGACAAACTTGGCGTCATCGCTCTGATCGCCGACGATCTTTTTGAGATACGTCAGGAACAGCTCGTGCGAGCCTGCGGCCTTAACGGCCACAGCAGTAGTCGCCTCTACGGTGTTATCGCCCGCAGTGGCCGACACGCTCACCCAGCGCTTGGCGTAGTCATCGGGAATCGTAAAGCTGCTGTCGGTTTTGCCCTCGACCACATGCCAGTCGGTCTTCGCATCAAACGCAGAGGAAGACGGGTCGACAGAGGACCAACGCCACGTGTAGGTAACGCCCTCGGTAACCGGCTCAGACGAGTAATCGACCGCCTTGTAGGCGCACGCCTCAATCGTAGAGCCAGTGTCCTTGGCGCCCTTGCTCGCATTGGTAAATGCAACTGAATCGAGCGTCGTCGCGCCCTTGGGCAGAATGCGGCCCGCCTTGGTCTCACAGCTATCGGAGCCGGGGATACCCTTCTTGGCCTTAGCGACCACCTTGAGGTAGCGGTTCGCGCACTCCTTGGTAACCGTGAAGGTATCACCAGTTGCAACCTGCTCGAACGTGCCATCAGCAGAATCGGCCACCCACCAAGAAAAATCGACCTTGTCGGAGCCATAGAGGTCAGTCGGCGTGTCGTAGTTAAGGTAGTAGGCGGCAGCCTTAATCGTGTCACCGACGTTAGCGTTGGGGACGTTCTCATAATCGTCGCCAAATTCGGCGCCGTTATAGGCGAGAACGATATGGCCTAACGCGATCTGGTCACTCGCGGCAACAGGACCCGGCGTATTGTAGCCAACAGACGCGGGCGTCCCGAAAGAGCTGCTCGGACCGTACAGCTCCTGGCCATCGCCGACAACCTTAACGCGAATGTACTTGCCCGCAAGTTGCGAAGCGAGTTCGTCCGTGATCGTCAGCGACTGGGCGGTCTGGCCCGGAATTGCCTGATAGGCGGAATCCTCGGCATCGCGCACGTCAGACGCAAGCCACTGATAGGTCCAGCCGGCCTGTGTCGCAATACGCTTATTGGGAACCGCTTCGCCGTCGTAGGCGTTCGCCCAAAGCGTAGTGCCAGGGTTCAGCATCTCGGCCTTAACAGACGAATACGAGCTCGAATCGTCTGCCGAAGACTGGATGAGGACATAAGACTTTGCATCCAGTGCCGTCTTGGTAGGAACGGGCGCCTTGATGGTGTTCGTCGCTGTCAGCTTTTGGTTGTTGGCGCCCTTAGTCGGGCCGTAGATGACGTTACCGCTGGCATCGGTAATGCGTACGCGCAGGCACTTGCCGTTAAGCTGAGTGCGCAGGGCATCGTCCAAAACGATCGATGCGCCCGTCTGACCCTCGACAGGAACAAACGCGGAATTGTCCGCATCGCTCTTGTTGCTGATGTCGGCAGCAAGCCACTGATAGGTGCAGCCCGAAGCGCTGGCGCGCTTGCTGGACGAAGTCCAAACATTCGCATAGAGCGTAGTATTGCTCTGGATAAAAGCGGTGAAGTTAGAGCCAGCCCAACGAGAAGGCGACTGGCTCTTTCCGACGCTGACACCATTATTCGAGGAAAACGTAGCAGCGGCACGAGACGCGGCCTTGGCAACACTGGGCTCGCTGGCCACCGCAGTCGCGTCGCCGGTCTCGGCGGTGGTGTCAGACGCCTCGCTCGCCGGGGTGGCCGAAGCAGGGTCTGACGCAGCGGGGTCGTCCGATGCATCATCGCTCACGTTGTCAGGCGCGGCCGAACCCGTATCCCCAGTTTCGGAGGAGCCACCTGCAGCCGAATCGTTTGCGTCAGCAGCAGCCGCGGTAGTATCTGCAGCACCGTCCGTGGCCTGCGCGCCCTCGCTCGGCGTTGTGGCCTGAGCCACGGCCTCGGCAATGCCCTCGGCGCCATCGGCCCAAAGCTGGGCCGGCGTGGTGCTGAATGCCATCGCGAAGGCCAGGAATGCCACCAGGCCGCGCTTGGCTACGCCGCGCGCGATCGCCCCATGGCGACGCAACGAGGCGCGCTTGCGCTCGTCCTCAAACATATCCATTTGTCCCCCATTGTCTGTACTTGAGGCGTTACCATGCGGCTGCCCCACGTCATCGCGCATGTTGCGCTCGAGTTCCCCCATCGGGGTCCTCCTTCCCTCCAGA
>CABQNF010000028.1 GCA_902465465.1 uncultured Collinsella sp.
TTTTGCGACCTAGGTGGCGCAAACAGTCCCTATTTCACCGCAACTGCGTTGGGGCGTAACCGGGGCACGAAAAAGCTGCGGCGCCGCTTGGAGGAAAAGACCGGAAGCAAGGGTCCATTCCTCCAGACGGCACCGCAGCTGTTTTGGTGGCTCGGCTTTTGTCGAAGTGGCTTAGTTGAGCGCGACGGCCAGCCGAGTAGGCAAAGCGGCTTGGAGGCGTGTCGCTTCCGTCACGTTCTATCAGCATACAAGACGGTTTTGGTTCTTGTTCGTGACGGAAACGGCGCGCTTCCGAGCCGCTTTAAAAGAAAGGGGGCGAGGTTTAGGGCACGCCCCCTTTCACGATAGAGAGCTAAACCTAGCCGCGGACCTTCTTGACGACGTCCATGGCCTCGTGGGCGATCTGCTCGACCTTGGAGAAGTCGCCGTCGGCAAACAGGGCCGGCTTGACCATCCAGGTGCCACCGCAGGCGATGATGGCGGAGGAGCTCAGGTACTCCTCGACGTTGGCGGTGCTCACGCCGCCGGTAGGCATAAAGCGGTGACCGACAAACGGAGCGGCGAGGGCCTTGATGGTGTTCAGGCCGCCATACTGGGACGCGGGGAAGAACTTGGTGACCTTGAGGCCCAGGTTCTCGGCTGCGGTGACCTCGGAGGGGGTCACGGTGCCGGGAAGGACGGGCAGGTCGATGTCGATGCAGTGCTTCACGACGTCCTCGTTGTAACCCGGGGAGACGATGAACTTGGCACCGGCTGCGCGGGCCTGCTCAACCTGCTCGACGGTCAGGACAGTGCCGGCGCCAACGCACATCTCGGGCTCGGCCTCGGCCATAGCGGCGATGCACTCGGCGGCGCAGGCGGTGCGGAAGGTGACCTCGGCTGACTTCATGCCAGCTGCCATAAGGGCGTGGGCGAGCGGAGCGGCGTCCTCGACCTTGTCGAGCACAACGACCGGCACGATGCCCAGGGACTCAAGCGTGGTGTAGAACTGATCGAACATGATGTTCCTTTCGATGTGTGGCGCGCATGGGCGCGTGATTGCCAAATGTGCTGGTCAGGAGCCGATTTTGGATTGGTTATCGGAGGCACTGCTTGGGGTTCAAGCAATTCCAAAACCGGCTGCTCGACCAGTCATGTAGGGAATGCCAGACAAAACCGGAATGGGACTGGTGGTTTTGCCCGGCCGGAGGAATCGGGGAGCGGGCCGCAGGGGTATGGGATTGGAAAGCTGCGGCCCGCGGAATGGAGACGGACTAGCGCGCGACGCGGGTGCCACCGTCGGCGGCGGATGCCACGGCTGCGATCTCGCCTGCGGTCACCAAGTTGGAATCGCCCTTGATGGTGAGCTTGAGGATCGAGGCTGCAATCGCGTAGTTGACGGCATCCTGCGGGTCAAAGTCGTTAATGAGGGCATGGACGAGGCCGGCGTTGAAAGCGTCGCCGGCGGCAACGCCTTCGAGCACGTGCACGTCGTGAGCAGGGGAGAGCCAGTGCTCGCCGCTCTCGGCGTCAAAGAGCATGCCCATCCAGATGGAGCGCTCGACGCAGGAGATGTTGCGGACGACCGAGGCGACCTTCTTGCAGCCGTACTCGGCGCAGATCTGGCGGGCCATCTCGACGTAGGTGTCGCGCTCCTCGATGCCATGGGCAAGGGAGCCAGAGACGCAGGTCATGCCAAGGCCGGCAGGCGCATCCTCGTCGTTGGCGATGCAGATGTCGACGAGCGGCAGGAGTTCCTTCATGGTGGCCTGCGATTTCTCGGGCGACCACATCTTGCCGCGATAGTTCACGTCGCACACGGTGGTGATGCCCTTGGCGCGGCAGGCGGCGAGCGCATCCTTGCAGGCGGCGGCCATCTCGTCGGAGACGGCGGGGGTCACGCCGGAGAAATAGAAGACATCGATTCCCTTGAGGATCTCGTCCCAGTTAAAGACGTCGCGCTTGGCCATGTTGATGGCAGAGTACTTGCGGTCGTAGACGCAACCGTTACCGCGCTGCGAGGCACCGACCTCAAACACATAGGAGCCAAGACGGTCGCCCTGACGCACGACGCGCGTGGTGTCGACGCCGTAGGCCTTCAGCGAACGCAGGGCGCACTCGCCCAGACGGTTGGCCGGGACAACGGAGACGTAAGCGGCCTTGTCGCCCTGGTAGGCCAGGGAAAGCGCGGTGTTGGCCTCGGCGCCGCCGTAGCGGACGTCAAACTCGGTTGCCTGCTCAATACGCAGGTGGTCTTTGGGCGAGAGTCTCATCATGATCTCGCCGAAGGTAAGAACCGTTTTACCCATGGTCGCGCAGCTCCTTTTACTCGTGCGTACACCTTTGATATGGCGTTGGCACGCAGGTGCCAAGACGGTAGGGTGCGTCTTTGCACCTGCGTGCCAACGCTCGCCGAAATCGGTTTACGAAATCGGTTTCGTTTCGAGTTGTAGTATACTCACCTACAGCGTTTTGCAACCGAGATTTTTAAAAAAATGCCTAAAATGGCTCAGATCGCCGACAATTGGGAAACGGGGTGCGTTATGGCGCAGATGAGAATCAAGGACATTGCCGCCGAGGCGGGCGTGAGCCCGGCCACGGTCTCGCGCTATCTCAACAACCGTCCCGGGCAAATGACCGAGGAAACCCGTGCTCGCATCGCGGCGGTTATCGAGCGCACCGGCTATCGCCCGCGTGCCGCCGCGCGCAATCTGCGCAGCTCGCGTACCAACCTCATCGGTGTGATCCTGGCTGACATCGCCAACCCGTTCTCGAGCGCCATGCTCGAGGGCCTTTCCGCCAGCGCCGCGGCGCGCGGCTGCTCGCTCATGACGGCCATTAGCGGCAACGACCCCGCTAAGGAAGCGGAGTCGCTCACCAGACTTATCGATGCCGGCGTGGACGGCCTGGTCGTCAACACCTGCGGAGGCAATGACGAGGCGATCGCCGCGGCAGCGGGACGTCTGCCCGTCGTGCTGCTCGACCGCGACGTTGCCGACGGCGGTGTTGACCTGGTGACATCTAACAACCGTGAGCTGGTCGCCGGCTTGGTAGACGCCTTGGCAGCTGCGGGCAGCGAGCGTCTGTGCCTGCTCACCGAGGCAAGCGACGATAGCCCCGTGCGTCGAGAGCGCGCCGAGGCCTTTGCCGACGAGCTTTCGCGCCGCGGCCTTGCGGGCGAGGTCGTCACCCTGGCCGACGGTGGCGCCACGGGCGTCGGTCGCTTGGACGAGACCATCCGCGGCTATGCAGGCAAAAAGCTCGGCCTCATTGCCGTCAACGGCCTGGTTTTCCTGCGTCTGACCGAGGCGCTGGCGCAGCTGGGACCCTCGTTGCCGGCTGGTCTTAAGATTGCGACGTTTGACGACTACCCCTGGAACCATGTGCTCTTTGGCGGCGTGACCACGGCCGCGCAGGACACCCTTACCATTGCCGAGCGCGTGGTCGAGCGCCTGTCCGAGCGCATCGATGTCGTTACCACCACGGTGGGCGAGGCCGCAAAGCTGGCACCCAAACGCATCGAGGTTCCCGGTCATATCGAACACCGCGCATCGACCTCGCGCTAACCATTCGTTCGCAACTGCCTGTTCACACACGTTTTTTGAGCGCTTGATACGCTTTAACCCTGCGGAAACATTTTTCTGCGATAGTATCTGCGATATAGACCAGTCGAAACCCGCCCGAAAGAAAGGGGAGCGACATGAACCAGCAGAACATCGATTACGTACTCCGCTCCGTAGAGCAGCGTGACATCCGCTTTGTGCGCCTGTGGTTTGTCGACATTCTCGGCCGCCTCAAGAACTTTGCCATTAGCCCCGAGGACCTCGAGGTCGCTTTTGAGGAGGGTATTGGCTTTGACGGCTCCGCCATCGAGGGCTTTGCCACGCCCGAGGAAGCTGACATGCTGGCGTTTCCCGATGCTTCGACCTTCCAGATTTTGCCGTGGCGCCCGAGCCACAACGGCGTCGCCCGCGTGTTCTGCGACGTGTGCACTCCCGATCGCAAGCCGTTTGCCGGCGACCCGCGCGATGCCCTGCGCCGCATGTTCCGCAAGGCCGAGAAAGCTGGCTATCTGCTCAACGTGGGCGCTGAGCTGGAGTATTACTACTTCCCCGACGAACACACCCCCGAGCCGCTCGACAACGTGGGCTACTTCGATCTTTCGGTGAGCGATGCCGCCCGCGACCTGCGCCGCAACACGGTCCTCACGCTCGAGAAGATGTCCGTGCCCGTGGAGTACACCTTCCACGCCGCCGGCCGCTCGCAGCACGGCATGAGCCTGCGCCACGCCGAGGCCCTGAGCATGTCCGACGCCATCACCACGTCCAAACTCATCATTAAGCAGCAGGCCTACGAGAGCGGTTGCCACGCCTCCTTTATGCCCAAGCCGTTGGCGGGCGAGGATGGCAGCGCCATGTTTTTGCATCAGTCGCTGTTCGACCACGACGGCAACAACGTCTTTTGGGGCGAGGACGACGAGAAGTATCACCTCTCCGATATCGCCAAGCACTATATGGCCGGCATCCTGGCGCATGCCCGCGAGATCAGCGCCATCACCAACCCCACGGTCAACTCGTACAAGCGCATCACCACGGGCGGCGACTCTGTGCCGCAGTACGCCACGTGGGGCCTGCGTAACCGCGCGAGTATGGTCCGCATTCCGGTCTACAAGCCCGGCAAGCAGCTGTCCACGCGCATCGAGCTTCGTAGCCCCGACCCCATGGCCAACCCGTACCTGGTCAACGCCGTCACGCTGGCGGCTGGTCTCGACGGCATTGAGCGCAAGCTGGAGCTCCCGCCCGAGGCCACGGCCGAGACGCTCAAGCTTACCGACCGCCAGATGGTCGAGGCCGGCTACACGCCGCTGCCGCGCTCGCTCAAAGAGGCACTTGACGTGTTTGAGGACTCGCAGTTTATGAAGGATGCCCTTGGCGAGCACATCCACAGCTTCTTCCTCAAAAAGAAGCGCGACGAGTGGCATAAGTTTGAGTCTACGATCACCGAGTGGGAGATCAAGCACTACCTGGCGAACTCCTAATCGCGCTGGCTTGTTCCAGTACGATTGAGCTCATTTCTTTGGAGGCCGATATGTCCGAAAAGAGTGCCCTGTTCATGGCGCGCACGACGCGCTTCCACGAGTTTGCCCGCAGCTTGACGACCACCCTGGGTGTCGAGGTGAGCCTGGCCACCCCCGATTCACCGACTGCGGCGCACGACTTTGACCTGCTGATTCTCGATTCCGATGGCATCCGCAGCGACCGCATCGATCAGATTGCCAAGTGGCTTGACGATCGCGGCGGCGTCCCCATGCTGGTGATCGTCGACGATGAGGCGCTCGGCACCCTGCGCCTGCCGAATCACGCGCGTGCCGACTTTGTATGCCCCACGGCGACGCCCAACGAGCTTAAGGCTCGCGCGCAGCGCCTGATGGGCGAGGAGGAGACCGTCACCGCCGACGATGTGCTCAACATCGATAACCTCGAGATTAACCTGGCTACCTACCAGGTGACGCTCGATAACGAGCCCATCGACCTGACGCTGATGGAGTATTCGCTGCTGAGCTTTTTGGCGACGCACCCCAACCGCGCCTACAGCCGCGAAGTGCTGCTGCACCGCGTGTGGGGCTTTGAGTACTGCGGCGGCACGCGTACCGTCGACGTGCACATTCGACGCATCCGCTCCAAGGTGGGCCCGCAGATCGCGGCCCACATCACCACCGTCCGCGGCGTGGGCTATCTGTTTAAGGACTAGCAAGTAAATAGAGGAATGTGAGGGTACCGGAGATTTCTCCAGTACCCTTTTCTCGTTTAGGGCGAAGAGAAGACCTTTCACCGATTTAAAGTGTGTCAGTAAAAACAATATCAAACGTATAGCACTATCTCACGAATATCATTTAGTTACCGTATCTCCCTACTGCACGGATGGAGGAAGAAATGCGTTATTCGAGAAAGGTGATTGTCGGATTCATAGTATTGCTTGCCGCCCTGATGTCTCCAAGGTTGGTTTTTGGAGACGACGACTTGGTTCGTGTCACACCGCAAATAGCTGTGGAGCAAGCGCAAGCTTTCTTTGATGACGTATCGGATGAGCCGGTGACCGCTTGTGACCCAGTAAAAATGGTGAATTCTGATGGGGAATCAATCGGGTATATCGTTCGCGCGAAGCGGGATGACGTTAACTATGGCTACGTCGTATTTGATTCAGAGCGATCTTGGTGGATCAGCGAATACTGCTTGGCTCCGAACGCCCCTATGCCCATTGAGAATACAAGCGATGAAATAGCTCTTCTCGCATCCCAAGATGACATCGTTGCTTTGAAATTTGACGAGCTGTCTTTTGGTATTGCAGATCTGGATAATAACGTTGTTTTAGATGAGAAGGGATGCCGGTCAACAGCGGTGTTTTCTGTGGGAAATAGCCGCAGCGGATCTCCAGGCAGGTTCGAGGATGTTTTCGTATCGCCCAAAGACCTGTATAAGCAAGGATATGTCATTGACGCAAGTAAAACAATTTCAGGGATGATAACGCCTACACAATCAGAGGTTATTAAAGAAACGGGGACCTATGCTTGCGATGTGTCTGCAATGTTTGCGGTAAGCAGCCATTATGTAACGCTAAACCGGCTCAAATTGCCAGACTTATATCATGAGCTTTGGCAGTTATCGGGAACATCCGGCGATCCAAATAAGTCATTCGATCAAGCTACGGGCCTTTACTTTACCCAAGGAAGGACTCCATCTCCAAATGCTGCCCCGGCTATTAAGGAGTTCTGTGCTAGGCGCGGGAAAAGGCTTGAGACATCATTTGCTTGGTATCCATCTTGGGATTCTTTCAGGGCAACTGCAGATTCTGGAAATCTCAGTATTTTTTCTGGGACTCTCAGGTCAAGCCATGACGCTCATGCGATGGCTGTTGCGGGATATGTGGCTATGCATAATACATATTCAAATGATAAGAAATATATGCTTGTTGTCTGGGACGGTTGGTTCAATCAGCTGCGTTTTCTTCCATATGACACAACGATTTATATATCGCATGAAGGGACGTATTGTGGAGAGTGACGGCGAAGATGATAGAAAGCGCATACGTAAAACGCTGGGGCTTCTTTGCGCATTTCTTGGGATATTGGTTGTCGCGGCCTATCAACCGAGTCCCTCGGTCGTTGGTGGAAAAGATGACGAACATATTTCAGTTGAAGTACAGACGCTGTCGGATATTCATAACGGGCAATTTGAGGCGCTTATGCCAAGTGGTTGCCGTAAGAAAATCGATATGCGCCGTAAGTCAAGTTCCGGATATGTCTCAGGGTTGAAAGCAGGTGATAAATGGATTCTAGTTTTTGTGGAAGATAAGGAACTTGACGGGACTGTTCTGTATCCCCATTCAGCTGAGAAAGTCAAATAAAGTAGACAAGGGGAATGAAGAATGATTGATAGAAAGCAGTTTTTAGGTCTGATGGCAGGGGCTCCTATTTTGATGCGAGCTGGGATGGCAGAAGCCGTGGAGTTGCCGGACGCTCGGATGCGATTGACGCTCGTGGTCGACACGGTGGTCAGAGATGAAAATGGCAATGAAAAAACGCGAACAAGAAGCAGAGAGACTATTTTCACGCCAGAGAGCGAAATTGTGTCTGCGGACGCTATGGCCGGTGATGTCATAACAATCCAGAGGGAATCAGATGAAACGTTGCCGCTGCTTGCCAAGATTGAGCTCACGGTCGCTTATTTTAACGATAAAACAGAAATTGAGATTCGTTCCGGAAAGTACTCGATAGTCCAAACCGATCCGCTTGTGATGTATGCAAACGCTTGGTACGCGCTCATGCAGAAGGATAAATACGTGATGAATAACTTCACGGAAAGCGAAGCATCATATGAAACGGGGTGGGGGCCAACGCCATACGACGCGGAGAAAGATAAGTGGACGTGCGGATCAGGCATGGGTGCGACGATTACGGACTTTATTAACGATTCAACATATAGTTTTGCTATCGACTGTTATATCGAATAGACATGACGGCATAAAACGAATTGGCTTAATAGCATGTCATTACTTAAGCAAAGCTGAAATCTTGGCATCTAGTGCTCGGGACTGCCCAGCTTGGGGTACAACTCAACGTGAACAATGATGGCCCGCCACATGTTTGGCGGGCCTTTGGTTATTTGACGAAAGGATCGCAGCTATGAGCGAGAACGATTCCCAGCGTCCCCAGGATGTGGGCAATGCCGGCGAGACTCAGCAGCAGCCGCGTGTGCAGGTGGAGTCGACGCCTGCCGGCAGCAACATTCCCTACGTGCAGGCCTACGACACGCAGACCGGCAAGCCGCTGGGCGGTCAGCAGGTTGTAAACAAGCACACGGTGGTCAAGACCAAGACCAAAAAGCTGCCGATTTTCATTACAGCGCTCGCCGGCTGCGCCTGCGGCGCCCTGTTGGTCATCGCGCTCATTATGAGCGGCACGCTCGATATCGGCGGCGGCAAGAATGCCGTGACGGCGGGTGCTTCGGGTTCGTCGACGCAAAAGATCACGATCGATTCCGAGGACACCACGCTGGCCGAGGCCGTTTCTGCCAAGGCCCTGCCCTCCGTCGTTTCCATCACCGCCACTTCGAGCGGCAGCCAGAATGGCTCGCTTTCGCAGTCTGCTGATGAGTCGGATAGTTCGGGCAGCGTCGGTTCGGGCGTTGTGCTCGATACCGAGGGTCACATCCTCACCAACAACCACGTGGTCGATGGTTACGACCAGTACGTGGTGACCATGGACGACGGCACCACCTACGAGGCGGAGTTCGTGGGCAACGACGCCTCGAGCGACCTGGCCGTCATCAAGCTCAAGGACGCCGACGCCTCCAAGCTCACGCCGATCGAGATTGGTGATTCCTCCAAGCTCAACGTGGGCGAGTGGGTTATGGCGATCGGCTCGCCGTTCGGCAACGAGCAGTCTGTCTCCACGGGAATCGTG
>CABQNF010000029.1 GCA_902465465.1 uncultured Collinsella sp.
GGAGCAGTACTCGGCAAAGCCGCCGTTAACGGTGGTGCCGTAGCCGGTCATATGCTCGCAGTAGTGGTTGATTCCGTCACGGCAGGGTTCGCAGCAGCCGCAGGGATGGTTTGGGTCGATGCACACGCGATCGCCCGGTTTAAAGCCGGCGACGTCGCTGCCCACGGCCTCGACAACGCCCGCAAACTCATGACCAAGGATCGTGGGCGGGGTAACGTCGGCTGCGCCCTTGTCGCCTTCATAGATATGAACGTCGGTACCGCAGACGCCGCAAGCTTTGACGTTGATCAGAACGTCGCGCCTGCCCACGGCCGGCTTTGCCGATTCCTCGACTCTGAGGTCGTGCTTTCCATAGAAGACCGCGCTTTTCATGGTGACTCCTTAACGTGGCGGTGAATGTTGTAATGAAGTATAGGCATGTCTATAGATATAGACAAGCACATCTAGACAAGTAGAAAAGAAATTTAAAATGCAGCCATCAGCTATGTCAGATTTAGCAGGCGAAATACTGGACATATACCGTTTACGGCAAATAATCAACCGTTTACCGACCGTAGTATTTATGCTAACTTGTCTAGATAAGTGATATGAAAAAATGGAAGCGCAAGAAGTCAGGGAAGCGGGCCCACCCGTCCTATTGCACGAGGTACACGCAAACGGCGCGTCTGCGGTCTCGAGTGAAGCCAAAACCGCAGCGCTCCGAATGAAGAGAGGGGGATTCCCCGTCATGATGCAAAAGATACAACGTTTCGGCGGCGCAATGTACACGCCTGCAATTCTTTTCGCATTTTCCGGAATCGTCGTCGGCCTGGGTACGTTGTTTACCACCGAGGCGATCTTTGGCGAGATGGCCACTGCGGGCCATCTTTGGTTTGATTGCTGGAATGTGCTGCTCCAGGGTGGTTGGACGCTCTTTAACCAGATGCCGTTGCTGTTTTGCGTAGCGTTGCCAATCTCGCTCGCGAACAAGCAGAACGCTCGCTGCTGCATGGAGGCTTTGGCCATCTACCTTACCTTCAACTACTTTGTAAGCACAATCTTGGGGCAGTGGGGCCCTGTCTTTGGGGTCGACTACTCTGTCGAGGCGGGCAGCGGTACTGGTCTTGCCACTATCGCAAGCATCAAAACGCTTGATATGGGCATCATGGGCGCGCTCATTATCTCTGGTATCGCCACGATGCTGCATAATAAGTTCTTCGACACCGAGCTCCCCGAGTGGTTGGGCGTGTTCTCGGGTTCCGTGTTCATCTATATGATCGGTTTCTTCGTTATGGTTCCGGTCGCTCTTATCGCCTGCCTGGTGTGGCCGCATGTTCAGGCTGCTATCTCCGCCTTCCAGGGATTCATCCTTTCCGCCGGTACGTTTGGCGTGGGTGTCTTTGCTTTCTTCGAGCGCGTGCTGATCCCTACAGGCCTGCACCACTTTATCTATACGCCGTTCTATTACGACAACGCGGCGGTCAACGGCGGCATCTTTGCTGCTTGGGCCAACATCCTGCCCCAACTGGCTGCCGATCCGAGCATTGCTCTTAAGGATGCCGCACCCTGGGCTGCCTATACCTGCCCTGGTTGGACTAAGGTCTTCGGCTCGCTTGGCGTCGCCATTGCGTTTTATATGACCGCCAAACCCGAGCGCAAGCAGCGCGTCAAGGCTCTGCTGATCCCGGTCACCCTTACCGCTATGCTTTGCGGTATCACCGAGCCGCTTGACTTCACCTTCCTGTTCATCGCGCCCGGCCTGTTCGTCGTCCACTGCGTGCTCGGAGCGCTTGGCTGCATGGCTCAAAACCTCCTTGGCGTCGTGGGCATCTTCGACGGCGGCATCATCTCGATGCTCTCGTGGGACTGGCTGCCCCTTTGGGCCGCACACGGTCTGCAGTACGCCATCTCCATCCTTGTCGGTCTGTGCTTTACCGCCCTTTGGGTCGTGGTCTTCCGTTTCCTGATCGTCAAGTTCGACTTTAAGACCCCCGGTCGCGAGGATGACGATGTTGAGGTCGAGCTCAAGTCCAAGGCTGACTACAAGCAAAAGCAGGGCGGTGCTGCTGCTGGCAAATCGGTCGCCCAGAGTAAAGATGATGAGCGCTTGGTGCTTGCCGAGAACATCCTCGATCTGCTTGGTGGCACGGATAACATCATCGATGTAACTAACTGCGCTACCCGTCTGCGCGTTAACGTCAAGGACAAGAGCGTCGTTGCACCCGAGGCTTCCTTCAAGGCGATCGGTACGCATGGCTTGGTGGTCCAAGGCCAGTCAATCCAGGTCATCATCGGCCTTACCGTCCCGCAGGTTCGCGAGAAGTTCGAGAGTCTTCTGAAGTTCGAGAGTCTTCTGTAAACCATCGTCCATCGAAACAATCGGCCTTGCAGAGCCGGTATGCACCGCAAGGCCGATTCTAGAGATAAAAAACTCCACTTCTAGGTAACAATTCCAAACCGTGCAGGCCGCGTACGGGGATGGATTGAGCAAGCGGCCAGAATGAGGAGGACATCATGTCCAAGAAAAGCTATGCCGTGACCATTGCCGGCGGTGGCTCTACCTTCACCCCGGGCATCGCTCTGATGCTGCTTGAGGAGCGTGACCGCTTCCCGGTCAACAAGGTGACCTTCTACGACAACAACGCCGAGCGCCAGGAGATCGTGGCAAAGGCCTGCGAGATCTACTTCCACGAGAACGCCCCCGAGGTTGAGTTTAGCTACACCACCGACCCCGAGACCGCATTCACCGGGACCGACTTCGTGCTTGCTCACATCCGCGTCGGCCTGTACGCCATGCGTGAGCTCGACGAGAAGATTCCTCTCAAGTACGGCTGCGTTGGCCAAGAGACCTGCGGTGCCGGCGGTATCGCTTACGGCATGCGCTCCATCGGTGGTGTCATCGAGATCCTCGACTACATGGAGAAGTACAGCCCCAACGCCTGGATGCTCAACTACTCCAACCCCGCGGCCATCGTCGCCGAGGCCTGCCGCGTGCTGCGCCCCAACAGCCGCATCATCAACATCTGCGACATGCCGATCGACCTCATGGATAAGATGAGCCGTATGTGCGGCATCAAGGATCGTCGCGAGCTGCAGTATAGCTACTACGGCCTCAACCACTTTGGTTGGTGGAGCAAGATCTACGACAAGGACGGCAACGACCTCATGCCGCAGATTAAGGAGCACATGGCTAAGAACGGCTACCTGGACGGCATCGAGCACGAGGCCGGTAAGGAGCAGCATGTCGAGGAGAGCTGGATTCACACCTTCGGCAAGGCCAAGGATGTCTATGCTGTCGATCCCGAGACGATTCCCAATACCTACCTCAAGTATTACCTGTACCCGGACTATGTCGTCGAGACGTCTGACCCCAACTACACTCGCGCCAATGAGGTTATGGACGGCCGCGAGAAGAAGGTCTTTGGTGCTTGCCGCGACATCATCGCCAAGGGTACTGCCAAGGACGGCGGCTTTGAGCCAGATGTACATGCCAACTACATCGTCGACCTTGCCTGCGCACTGGCCGAGAACACGCTCGAGCGCTTCCTGCTGATCGTCCCCAACGATGGTGCTGTGCCCAACTTCGACCCGACGGCCATGGTCGAGGTGCCTTGCATCGTCGGTTCCAACGGCTTTGAGAAGATCTGCCAGGGCCCGATTCCGCAGTTCCAGAAGGGCCTGATGGAGCAGCAGGTTTCCGTTGAGAAGCTCGTTGTCCAGGCTTGGGTCGAGGGCAGCTACCAGAAGCTCTGGCAGGCACTCACGCTCTCCAAGACCATTCCTTCGGCGAGTGTTGCTAAGCAGATCCTGGACGAGCTCATCGAGGCCAACAAGGATTTCTGGCCCGAGCTTAAGTAAGGACTACTGTCTCGAACCCTCACACATCTCTGCTTCATTTGCGCCGCCGCGGCGTCCGGATTCGCCCGGATGCTGCGGCGGCGCTATACTTATGCAGTTTGAAGTACCTGTACCAAAAGGAGCTGTCGTGTCCCTTTCCATCGGTATCGTGGGCCTGCCCAACGTGGGCAAGTCGACGCTGTTCACCGCGCTTACCAAAAAGACCGGCCTTGCCGCCAACTACCCGTTCGCCACGATCGACCCCAACGTGGGTATCGTCGACGTGCCCGATAGCCGCCTGCAAAAGCTCGCCGACATCGTCAACCCGGGCCGCATTGTGCCGGCGACGGTCGAGTTCGTCGACATCGCGGGCCTGGTGAAGGGCGCCAACGAAGGCGAGGGCCTGGGCAACCAGTTCTTGGCAAACATCCGCGAGACCGATGCCATCTGCGAGGTCGTGCGCTACTTTAAGGATCCCAACGTCATGCGTGAGGTGGGCCGCACGGGCGAGTTCGTCGATCCCGCCGGCGATGCCGACACCATCATGACCGAGCTCATCCTGGCCGACATGGGCACGCTTGAGAAGCAGCTGCCCAAGCTCGAGAAGGAGGCCAAGCGCGACAAGGAGCTCATGCCCAAGTTCGAGGTCGCTAAGCGCCTGCTTGCCTGGCTCAACGAGGGCAAGCGCGCCGCATCCATGGAGATGACCGATGAGGAGCGTGCCGCCGCCAAGGGCCTGTTCCTGCTCACCATGAAGCCCATCCTGTATGTGGCCAACGTGGACGAGGATATGCTCAACGACGATCTGGCGCCCATCGATGGTGTTAAGCCGCTGCCCATCTGCGCCAAGATCGAGGCCGAGCTTTCCGAGCTCGATCCCGAGGACGCTGCCGACTACCTGGAGAGCCTGGGCCTGGAGCAGCCCGGTCTGGACGTGCTCGCTCAGGCCGCCTACAAGCTGCTTGGCCTGCAGTCGTTCTTTACGGCCGGCGAGATGGAGGTCAAGGCCTGGACGGTGCGTCAGGGCGCGACCGCCCCGCAGGCCGCCGGTGTCATCCACACCGACTTTGAGCGCGGCTTTATTAAGGCCGAGGTCATTGGCTACGACGACTACATCGAGCTCGGCGGCGAGCAGGGCGCAAAGGCCGCCGGCAAGCTGCGTATTGAGGGCAAGGACTATGTCATGGCCGATGGCGACGTCGTGCACTTCCGCTTTAACGTGTAAGGACGACGCGCATGTTTAAATATGGAAAAAAAGCCGGCTACATGGGCATCGCGCTGCTGGTGCTTGCAGTGCTTCCGCTGGTGGTAGCGGCGTTTGTGATCCCCAGCATTGGTCCCGAGGTGGCAACGAAGTTTAATGCCGCCGGCGAGGCGACGCGCTGGGGCAAGAGCTACGAGTTGCTGGCACTGCCGGTGCTCAACCTGCTCCTGAGCGTGGCGACGTACTTTACGGCGGGACGCCAGGCTAAAAACAATGATGACTCCGCCGCCATGGCTCGCATCGTGTGCGAGCGCTACCTGCGCAACGGTTGCATCACGGGTGTGTTCCTCAACGTGGTCAACGTTTACTTTATGTACTCGGCGATTACCGGAACGGGCTTTGGCCTTGGTTTCTAGCTTGTCCTTTTAGGCAACGAGCCTGCACATATATTCAATGGCTGCTGCGAGGCCGCCGCTCGATCGTGGTTTAAAGACCATGTCGGCGGCGGCCTCGTTCTCGTATCCGGCACCGCGAAGGGCGAGTGCGATGCCGGCTTCCAGGAGAAGGGGCAGACCGCGTTGGCTGGTTGCGATTACGGCAGCCTGATTGAGCGAGCAGCTGTGCGCTTGGCATTGGATGGCAAGTTCACCTTGCGCCGAGCAAGGGACCAGAACAGCGGCGACGCGACTTGATAGCAATGCAAATGCTGTGCGCTCATCGGGCGAAAGGCATTCTGCTTCAACGACGACGAGCTTGGGCGGTGCGCTGTTTGTGCGAAGCGTGGCTCGGTACATGCGGACCGAAGAACCCGACATAGAAAACTCCTGTGTATTCGGCAAAACGTAAACTATAGTTTACGTTTATGTTCGGCTCCATTTCAAACTCGGCTGCATGGACGAACGTGCGAAACAGATTCTTGGCAGGCGGGTCGAAGAGACACGCAGGGACCTTGGTATCTCCAAGGTTGATTTTTGTGTGGCGACAGGAATCAGCCGACCCTACCTCGACCGAATCGAAGATGGGACGGCAAATTTCACGCTCAAGGTTCTATTTAAGATCGCACCCGCACTCGGCATGACGGTGTCAGAACTTCTCGAGGGTATCGAATAGGGCGTTCCCCCGCTGTATTTGACGCTCTTTGGGCGGGTCCCCCTGGTTGCGATGTGCAAAATCGCGAGTATTCAGCACCAGTTCGGCCGTAGATGGTAGCTCGAGCGGCTGGCTTTGCTTTTTGACAGTAGATAATCCACACGCTAAATAAAAATGAGGAATAAATATTTACTAGACGGAACCCTCGTCCTAAAAGTTCGTCTAACAATCGGCCGATTCTATGCCTCCGGCGGAGAAATTGCAGAATACTCCGATTTTTGCACGGCCCGAGGGGGACCACCTGTCGTTTAAGGTTGCGATAAGTGGAGCTGCCTTAGAGATTACGCCATCGGGATCCGGTCGTGGTTGACTTGGCTGTAGAACAGGCGCTGGATTTCGGCCGCATCACGTGACTGGCCGAGTGCCCACATGGTCTTGGCTACGAGCGTCTCGGTGGTCATGTCATCGCCGCGCAGAATGCCCGGATGATCGGCGTAAGCACGGCCAACCTCATAAACGCCCAGATCGAGGCCCTCTTCGGGGACCTGCGTGGTCATAACGACGGTGCGGCCCGAATCGACCCAGCGGAAAATCGCCTCCTGGAATGACTCGCCGGACTCGCCAAACTCGGGAATACCGCCAATGCCAAAGGTCTCAAGAATTACAGCATCGTAGCTATCGGCTAGGGCGTCCAGGATACCCGGGTTCACGCCGGGCGTAAGCTTAAGGACAAACACGCGCGGGTCGATGCTGTCGTAGAAACGCACCGGGTTTTCGCCCTGATGAGTGCCGTGGAGCCCGTTGCGCACGATGCGGTCGTTGCGGATGTAGGCAATGGGCGGATAGTTGACGCTAATGAACGCGTTAAAGCTCATGGTGCGCTGCTTGCGGGCGCGCGTACCGGCAATGGCGACGCCGCCAAACACGATCGAGACGTCGTGCGAATGCTCATCGAGCGCATAGAGCAGACTCTGGTACAGATTGAGTTTGGCGTCAGTAAAGGGGTTGCCCATGGGCTTTTGCGAGCCGGTGAGCACGATGGGCTTGGGGCTGTCCTGAATCAGATAGGAAAGAGCTGCCGCGGTGTAGCTCATGGTGTCGGTGCCGTGTAGAATCACGAAGCCGTCGTGGTCGGCATAGCCCTTGACGATGACGTCGCGGATACGCATCCAGTCACTGGGACGCATATTGGTGCTGTCGATGTTCATGGGCTGCACGACGTCGAGCTCGCAGAGGCCCGAGATCTCGGGGACGCTCTGGGCGAGCTCCTCACCGGTCAGGGCGGGGGAGAGGCCGTTGCCGTCCTCGGTCGATGCGATGGTGCCGCCCGTGGCGATGAGAAGGATGCGCTTCATGCTGGTATTCCTATCGTATTTGCCGCCGCAGAGGCGGAGTCGTTCGGCAGTATTGTGGCACAGGGCGTCCAATGTTCAAACGTATTACATCATCTGCAACGTTTGGTAACACTTCAATTGCCGTCAAATAGGGGCCCAGGTCGTGCGTTTGCCGTGCGCTGATGGCTGTGAGCGACGAGAAACCCCATATAACGTGTACACTATGGAAGTTATTTTCGTTCATTCACGCGGGCGGGCACCGGCTCCCCGCCAACAAGAGGGGGAAACCATGGATCAAAAGGCTTCCGCAAAGGTCCTCGTACTCGACTTTGGTGCGCAGTACGGTCAGCTTATTGCCCGTCGCGTTCGCGACCTCAACGTGTATTCCGAGATTGTCCCCTGCGACATCTCGGCCGATGAGATTCGCGAGATGAATGCCTCTGCGCTCATCCTTTCTGGCGGCCCGGCCTCCGTGTATGCCGAGGACGCTCCGTCCATCGATCCTGCCATCTTTGACCTGGGCCTTCCCGTCCTGGGCTTTTGCTACGGCCATCAGATCACGGCCGTGACGCTCGGCGGCAAGGTCGGCCACTCCGAGGTGGGCGAGTACGGCCGCGCCACCATCACGCGTACGGCCGGCGCCAAGCTCTTTAACTCCACGCCTATGGAGCAGACCGTGTGGATGAGCCATCGCGACGCCGTTTCCGAGGTGCCCGAGGGCTTTACCGTTACCGCCAGCACCGACGTGTGCCCGGTTGCCGCCATGGAGTGCGTCGAGCGCAAGATCTTCACCACGCAGTTCCACCCCGAGGTCAAGCATTCCGAGTACGGTCAGCAGCTGCTGAGCAACTTCCTGTTTGAGATTTGCGGTCTGGAGCCCAACTGGAGCATGGACAACCTGGTCGAGACCATGACGGCCGAGTTCCGCGAGAAGGTCGGCGACGACCGCGTGATTCTGGCTCTGTCCGGCGGCGTAGACTCCTCCGTCGTGGCTGCGCTGGGCGCCCGTGCCGTGGGCAAGCAGATGACCTGCGTGTTCATCAACCACGGTCTGCTGCGCAAGGGTGAGCCCGAGCAGGTAGAGGAGGTCTTCACCAAGCAGTTTGACGTCGACTTTATCCACGTCCACGCCGAGGACCGTTATGCCGAGCTTCTGGCCGGCGTGACCGAGCCCGAGGAGAAGCGCCGCATCATCGGTACGCAGTTCTGGAAAGAGTTCTTCGCCGTGGCGCAGCAGCTCGAGACCGATGGCAAGCCGGTCAAGTACCTGGCTCAGGGCACCATCTACCCCGACATCATCGAGTCCGGCGCTCGC
>CABQNF010000030.1 GCA_902465465.1 uncultured Collinsella sp.
CCTCGTCCGCCTTGGCGATAGCAGCGCAGGCGTCCTTGATCTGTTCGACGCCATCGGTGAACGTCGTGGGCAGCCAGCTGGTGGTACCGCGACGGGCGAGCTCGGTTGAGCTGATATCGATGCCCTCGGGATCGTTATCGGTAGTTGAGTGGTTGTAGAAGCCATGGATGTGAGTATCGACCATACCCGGTGCGATCCACGATCCCGTGTAGTCCTTAATCTCGCAAGAGGGCTCGTCGGCCTGCCAGGCGCCAAAAACGCCATCCTTGACCATAAGATAGCCGCCCAGTTGCGGGCCTGCCGGCAAGAAGAACTTGTCAGCCTTAATTGCGTACGTGCTCATATGCACTCCTCGCTTCTAAAGCAGTTGACTGTGGTAATGCTTATACCCAGCTCACGTAAAACAAAAAGCGCCCGCCCGCCGTTATGAGCGGACGGGCGCCCTTACAGGGGGACGCGATTAAGCGGTGAAGGGGTGAATCGTCACGCCCTTAACCACGCGGTTGACCGTGCCGGTGGGGCTCGGCGTATCGGGCGTGTTGCCCACGCGGACGGAGTTGAGCAGGCTGATAGCCTGGGCAAACATCACGAACGGCAGAGCAAGGTAACCCTCGGGAAGTGCCTCGTAGCCCTTAAAGGTGAAGGACTCACCCTCATAGACGGTGGCACCTTCCTGCTGAACGGCGATGGTGTGCTGAGCGATCTCGTCGCCACCGATCTCGTTGAGGATGTCGATGTCGTACTGACGGGTGTAGGCGTCGTTGTTGACGAACACGAAGACGAGCGTCTTATCGTCGACGAAGGACTTAGGTCCGTGACGATAGCCCATGGAGGTGTCGTAGGAAGTAGCGACCAGACCGTGAGCGAGCTCGAGGATCTTGAGCTGGCTCTCCTGAGCAAGGCCACCGAAGGAGCCAGAACCCAAGTAGGTCACGCGGTTGAAATCGCCAGCCAGGTAATCGGCGATCTCGGGCTCACGGGAGATGACCTCCTCGCCCATCTTGGCAATCGTCTCGACCCACTCGGCCTTCTGCTCGTCAGAGGCAGTGTCGAAAATAAGGGTGGAGAGCAGGGTCATGCAGGAATAAGAACCGGTCATGGCGAAGCCCTTGTCGTTGGCGCGCGGAATGAGCAGCGTCAGCGCATTGGGATCATCGGCAGACTCGACGGCAAGCTTGCCCTCGGGAGCGCAGGTGATGTTGAGGAACTTGACGTTGTGGACGAGCTCCTTGGCAACGGCAACGGCGGCAAGGCTCTCGGGGCTGTTGCCAGAGCGGGCAAAGGAAACCACGAGCGTGGGATCCTCGGCGCGCAGGAAGTCGCGCGGGGCGCTCACGATGTCGGTCGTGGCGATGGGCTTAAAGTCGTAGAGATCAGTGTTGCCAGCGTGACGCAGGTACGGGGCGCAGGTATCGCCAACGTAGTCGGACGTACCGGCACCGGTGAAGACAACGGACAGACGACCCTCGCCCATAGCGCGAGCCTCGGCCAGGAAGGCCTCGATGGCCTCCTTGTTCTCGCGATAGATGTTGAGCGTATCACGCCAAAGCTCGGGCTGCTGAGCAATCTCGGCCGTGGTGATCTGGGCGCCGAGCTCGGTGAGCTCCTCGACACTCTTCTCGAACATTTCTAATACCTCTCTCTAGAAGTAATCCTCTGACGTGCAATTATACACTTCGGTTGGTTATCTGGTAGTAACCAGTTAAATGCAAAGAATCACCATATGGAAACGATGCGAGCACTAGTTACTGCGCTGGTGGTAAACCTTGTATTTAAACTGATCGGCACGAGCAACCGAGAGTGTGTACTCCACTACCTCGTTTGACTCGTTATACGTAGTCCTGACCAAATCGAGCACAGGCGAGCCCTCGACAATTCCCAAAAGGTGGGCATCGGTGGGACGGGCTATGCTCGCATAGAACTCCTCTTCGGCCACGCGAATCTTTTGCTGAAAGTCCTGCTCAATCACATCGTAAAGCGGCTTACGCTCCAGCAGCGGTCGCTTTAGGGACAGAAATTGACGAACCGGTAGATAGCTGCGTTCGACCATCATGGGCATGTTGTCGGCAGAGCGAAGGCGCTTGAGCTTAAAAATGCGATCACCGATGCGCAATCCCATATGCTCGGCCAGATTCTTATCGGCCTCCATCTCGCAAAACTCGAGAATCGTGGTCTCGGGTTCTCGACCCATCGCGCGCATCTGCTCGGTAAAGCTGTAGGACTGCATAAGATTGGTTGCTTTTGCCGAACGGTCGGTCACAAAGGTACCGCGACCGTGCTGCCGAACCACCAGTCCTAAACGCTCCAGTTCCTGCAGAGCCAGGCGTACCGTAGTGCGCGAGAGACCATAGCGCTCCGAAAGTTCGCGCTCGGAAGGAATCATGTCACCGGCGCGATATTCATGGTCAATCTTTTCGGTCAGAATATCGACCAGCTGATCGTACAGCGGTTGCTTACGCGCTCCGATCGCCATCCTATCCTCCCTTTTGCTCGAATTCGGCTAACTACCTAGGGTGTTATGCATTATCTGTCTGCCACACCCGAATCATTAAGAAAACAAAAGCCGCGCGCTCTTTCGAGCACGCGGCTTTTAACATACACATGGCTTAAGGGGTCGGGGTGTGAGCCGCGTAGGGACACACCCCTCAAGCTAGAGCCTTACCAGATGCTCGGCCAGAGACCAAGCGGGCCAGCGCCCAGGATGCCAAGGACGAAGAGCAGGAGAATGCCCTTGGTCGGGGTCCAGCTGTGCTTAGCGAACATGTAGTAAAGCAGCAGCGTAAGCATAAGCGGGACGAGCTTCGGGACGATGGTGTTGAGGGTGTCGGCAACAGAGAAGTTGACCGGATCCTCGGTAACGGTGCCGTAGGTCACGGACTCCATGCCGTTACCCAGATCGGTGACGCCGCACTCGACAGCGTTGCCGTCGGCATCGGAAGCGGTAAGGGCGTTGCCGTCCTTATCGGTCATGGCGATGGTACCGGCCTCAGCGGTCTCGGTATCGATGCCCTCCATACCGGTGAAGTTCTCGGCCTCCTTCTCGGAGACGATCACGGTAGTAGCGGAGAGACCACGGGTGGTGCCGTTGGGGATCTGGAGGTTGATCTGGGTGCCACCCATGGTGACGACCAGGCAACCGACGACGAAGACGCCCATGATGGAAGCGGCACGCGTGAAGGCCTGCATGTTGGCGGTCAGAGCGTCAATAGCGCTGGTGCCAAGCTTGTAGGACCAGTTCATGAGCCAGAAGCGCAGAGCGAACTGGACGACGTTGAAGATCACCAGGAAGATGATCGGTGCAGCGGCGTTGCCGTTGATGGCCATGTTGGAGGTGATGCCGGCCGTGATAGGCACGAGCGTCAGCCAGAACAGGGCGTCACCGATACCACCGAGCGGGCCCATTGCGGCGACGCGGACGGCGCGGATCGTGGGGATGTCAACCTTGTTCTGCTCGAGCGAAAGCACGATGCCCATAACAAAGGTGACAAGGAACGGGTGGGTGTTGAAGAACTCCAGGTTGTGGCTCATGGAAGCCGCGAGGTCGTTCTTGTTGGTGTGGATCTTCTCCAGACCGGGGATGATGGAGTAGAGCCAGCCAGCGGCCTGCATGCGCTCGTAGTTGAACGATGCCTGCAGGAAGCAGGAGCGCCAAGCCATCTTGTTGAGGGTCTTCTGGTCGAGCTGCGGAGCAGGAGTGAGATCCTCGTAGTGCTCCGGGATCACATACTCATTAGATGCCATCTTCGAAGTCACCTCCGTCAGAAACAGCTGCACCCTTCAGCTCGGTCTGCTGCTGGAAGTCCCAGAAAGCGATGCCGAAGCCGATGAGAGCGAGGATGAGCAGAGCAGGGGTTGCCAGCGAATCGTTGGCAACGGTGATGAGCGCGAGGCCAAAGCCCATGAGGAAGAAGCCCCACATATCGCGGTTCATCATAACCTTGAGCAGGACGGCGAAGCCGACGAAGCGCATCATGCCGCCTGCAGCGGACAGACCGGTCTGCAGCCAAGTCGGGATGGCGGAAGCGATGGTCTGACCAATGGTAGCGCCAGCGATGAAGAACAGGGTGACGACGACAGCGAAGATCAGGCCGAGCAGAGCCATGGCGAAGTAGTTCAGGCGCTCGATGCCCTTGGTGTCCGCGTTGTGAGCCATGTTATCGGCCGTGGACATAAGCGGGGACATAAGCGTGAAGACCAGGGTAACGCCGAGCTGGCCAAGCAGAGCGAACGGAATGGCGAGACCGACTGCCGCGTTGGGCTCGAGGCCCGTGGCGATAGCGAGAATGGCTGCCATGATGCCGCCGATGACGGCGTTAGGCGGCTGAGCGCCTCCGATCGGCATGTTGCCGATCGTCATGAGCTGATAGGTACCACCCACGAGAAGACCGGTGTTGAGGTCGCCAAGGATAAGACCGATGACGGCGCCGGTGACGATGGGCTGATAGAGAGACTCGAGGAAGTCAAACTGGTCGATTGCCGCGATGAACGTGACGACGAAGACCAGAGCGATCTGGATGATCGAGTATTCCATCTTGCTCCTCCTTTCAAAATGTATGTACGCACTTTGGATTTCACGTACAGAACGTCAGGGTTTCACTCCTGACAACGTGGATCACGAGGATTACGAGAAGAGCTTGCTCGTGTCCTCAACAGGCGTGCTCGGAACGCGCCTGATCTCCAACTCCACCCCCAATTCCTGCAGCTCTTTAAACGCAGCGACATCCTCGTCGTTAACTGCGACGGAGGTGGCGACTTGGCGCTTTCCTTCCGACATGTGCATGTTGCCGATGTTTACCTTCTTTATAGGCACACCGCCCTTGACGAGCGTAAGCACGTCTTCCGGTGTTTCGGCCACGATGAAGATCTTCTGGCGCGGGCTCGCCTTGCCAATGACGTCGATGGTCTTCTGCAGAGAGAAGAAACGCGTAGCGACGCCGGCGGGAGCGGCCATCTTCATGAGGTTCTGGCGCATGGTGTTGGACGCCACGTCGTCGTTGGCGACGAGGATGAGGTTGGAGCCCAGGGTGGAGTTCCACTGGGTGGCAACCTGACCATGAACCAGTCGGTTATCGATGCGGGTAAGAAGAATGTTGGGTTCTGCCATGTTGATCAGCTTCCTTTCGTTATTTGCTGACGACAGTTACTTGATCTCCTGAATCGCGTAACGCGAAACATCTACGACGGCTCCGGATCGGACTTTGATCTGGACCTTCTCGCCTTCGATGCCTTTGACGGTTCCGTAGATACCGCCGGCGAAAAGAACCTCTTGACCCGGCTTGAGCTCGGTGTGCAGCTCCTTGAAGTACTTCTGCTTCTTCTTCATGTTGATTTGCGACCAGATGGTGTAAATCAAGCCCATGATGACAAGCAGGCCTAAAAGGGCGACCGAGGAGCTCAGGACGTTGGCTCCGAAATCGGCCATTAGATGCCGTCCTCGTCGCCGAAGATATCCTCTTCGTCGGAGCCGGCAACGGATGCGACCGTCTGGGCGGTGATGCCCGTCTGGCCAACGGTCACGGCCTGCTCGCCAAGCTCGGCGAGCGTGGCGTTGCCGCGGAGGAACAGAAGCTCAATAACCATGGGAAGGTTGGTGCCGGTCAGAACCTCGACGTTGTCGACATCCTGGGCAATCATCATCGCCTGGTTGAACGGGGTGCCACCAAGCAGGTCGGTAAAGACGAGCACGCCATCGCACTCCTCGCGCATGGCGGTAATAGCGGCGCGGAGATCCTCACCGTAGGAAGCAGCCTGGTCGCCCTCAAAAGGAACGACGGTAAAAGCGGGCTGGTCGCCAGCAACCATAGCGATAGCGCTTGCGAGGCCGGGTGCGAACTGTCCATGACCGGTAAGAATAAAGCCAACCATTCAAATTTCCCTTCCGAAGGTGTGTACGATCTGAGTCCGATGATTTTCGGAAGCCAGCGGGCGCTCGCCCTTAAAGCTTCTTAGAAAGCGTACTTTGAAGACCAGTGGTTTCTAAACTGGTAGTAACCACGTGACGTGTTGTCACTATATCACCCCAGAAGAGGTCGCTTTCGTTGATTCATACGGTAAAACGTTTTTGCACCGCTCACGGTGATAAATCGACCGTTTACCGGTCGTTAACACTTCTACCTGCGGTTTTGAAACCGTTCCGAAATGCTTTGGCAAAAGATCGGATCTTTTCCTGTGTCTAAACAACGCAGGGCGGCTAAAAATAGCGTGTAGAAAAATTGCAGGTCATTGTGAAGATATGTGAATTGGTCTTTTTGACTTAATACCAGTTAGAACCAGTTTTGAGATTATCGGTGAACGGTAGTTTTCGACCGTTCACCGGTTACTTGCAATCGTTTGCAGTTGTTTTCCCATATGAATCGGGGAAGCGCGATGGAGCGCTTGCGCGGGCGCGAGGCCTACTCCAGTGGTTTCGGCAGCAAAAAGCCCGCTAGAACGTTGTCCGTTCTAGCGGGCTAAATCAGGCAGATCGGCTAGCGCACAGTAGTGCAGGCAAACCTTACGCAAACAGGCCGTAGATGCTGATGTTGGCTTTGGCGTAGAGGCCGTTAGCATACTCGGTCCACTTGGAGCTGGCGCTCGAAGCCTGCGAAGAGTACTGCTGGTAAGCAGTGTAGTAGGCGGTCATGGCCTGCTTATAGGTGGCGCTATCGGCCGTAAAGGCATCGTCGGCAAAGGCCTTAGCGTAGGTGCCGTTCTCGTCCTTCCAGGTACCCTTCGAGCTATCCCACTCGTCGCCGGCAAGTTTGATGATGTAATCGGCGTAGTCCTTGCTCGCGGTCTCCTCGTTGCCGTCAGCAGGCTCGGTCGGGGCGGTCGGCATGCTTGCGGAGCTATCGCCCACCTTCTTCTTGTAGAGCTTCTGCAGCGTCGCGGACTGACGGACGATCTGCTTGGCCTGGTCCTTGGACACGCCATACTGCGTGGCCATGGTCTTGTAGTCCGAAGTGCCGATGGAATCCTCGGCGTACTTCTTCATCTCCTTAGAAGAGACGGTGATGCCCTCGTCCTCGGCAGCGTCGAGCAGGATCTTGTTGCGCACGTAGGACAGGATGACGTCGGCAGAGGGAGCGGTGTAGTTGCCATCGCCATCCTTGACGGTGTCGAGGCTGTACTGGCTCTCAATGGCCTCGCGCGCGGTGATGTCGCTCTTCTTGCCGTTGTAGCTGTAGCTTGCCACGGTCGAATCGAGCTGGTCCTCGGTGAGGGTCGCCGAGCCGACGCCCTTGCCGCCAAAACCACCGTTGCCGATAAAGAAGCCGACCACAGCAGCGATCACGACTGCAACCACGAAGGCGGCAATCATCGTCTTCTTGTGCTTGGATGCGCGGTCGTCTTCATCGGAACCCAGAATATCGTCGTCCTCATCCTGGGCCTCGGGCATCAGATTCTCGTCAGCGGCATCCGCGGCAATCTGAGCCTCCAGTCGGGCGTCCTCCTCCTCGGCCGTCGTGCCGGCGGCAATGTGCTCGGCAGACGTACCGGCGACCAGATCGATCTTCTCGTCCTCGTCACCGTCGGGGCCTTCGCCGCGCTCGATGATCTGGATGCCGTCGATCTCGTCCTTCTCGTCCTTCTTTTGAATCAGACCCATATCAGTTACTCCTTGTTAGGAAACATAGTCTTCAATAGAATACGCCCGACAGAGTGCCGGGCGTATTGATTCTTAGGTTATACGCAAACACTTAAGTACTATTTAGGCGTTTGCAGCCTGCATGTCTTAGGCCAGGTGCGCGATAACGGCATCGGCAAAGGCCTGCGTGCCCACGGCGCCCTCGACGGAGCCGGTCTGGGCACGACGCACGTCGCCGGTAACCTGCTTACCCTCGTCGAGCGTGGCGGACACGGCGGCGCGGATACGATTGGCCGCATCGTTCTCGCCCAGATGATCGAGCATCATAGCCGCAGACAGAATCTCGGCCGTGGGGTTGGCGATATCCTGGCCAGCGATATCGGGCGCGGAGCCATGCGTTGCCTCGAAGATGGCGCAGTCGGCACCGATGTTGGAGCCGGGGGCCATACCCAGGCCACCTACCAGGCCGGCGCACAGGTCGCTGACGATATCGCCGTACAGGTTGGGCAGCACCAGGACATCGAAGTCGTTGGGGTTCTGGACCAGGCCCATGCAGGTGGCGTCGACGATCTTGTCGTTGAACTCAATATCGGGATAGTTGGCGGCCACCTCGCGCGCAACGCGCAGGAACAGGCCATCGGTCGCCTTCATAATGTTGGCCTTGTGCACGGCCGTCACCTTTTTACGGCCGCAGCGGCGGGCGTACTCAAAGGCGTACTCCACAATACGGCGGCTCTTGGCGATGGAGATGGGCTTAATTGAGATGGCGGAATCGGCGGCGAAGGTCTTCTGACCCGAGCGCTCGACAAGCTGTGAGAGCTCCTCGACCTCGGCAGCGCCCTCATCGAACTCGATCCCGGCGTAGAGGTCCTCGGTGTTCTCACGCACGATGACCAGGTCGACGTCGCGGAAGCGCGAGCCGTCGCCCGGCTGCGACAGGCAGGGGCGCACGCAGGCGTACAGGTCGAAGTGCTTGCGCAGGGCCACGTTAACGCTGCGGAAACCCGTGCCGACCGGCGTGGTGATGGGGCCCTTGATGGCAACCTTGGTCTCGGCGACCGCATCGAGCACGTGCTGGGGCAGCGGCGTGCCAAACTCGTCCATGACGCCGGCACCTGCCTCCTGGACGTTCCAGTTGATCTGGACACC
>CABQNF010000031.1 GCA_902465465.1 uncultured Collinsella sp.
CCCGTCGCAACAAGGTCCTCGACAACATGTTGCGCCTGGGCCACATCACGCAGGAGGAACACGATGCCGCACAGGCCGAACCCATCACCCTCAACGTGACCGAGATTTCGGGCAGCGGCGTCGACGTATACTCGCAGCCCTACTTTGTCGCCTATGTTAAGCAGCTGCTGGAGCAGGAGTTCTCGACCGACGTGCTCTTTAAGGGCGGTCTGACCGTCAAGACCACCATCGACCCCACGATGCAGCAGGTGGCAGAGAATGCCGTCCGCGAGCAGCTCGACACACTCTCACTCGACGGCCTGGACATGGGCATGGTCGTCGTCGACCCCAAGACCGGCTACATCAAGTGCATGGTGGGCGGCTACGACTACAACGCCGACGAGAACCATGTGAACCACGCTACGGCGAAGCGCCCCGTGGGCTCCACGTTTAAGGCCTTTACGCTGGCAACTGCCATCCAAAACGGCATGAACCCCAACGTCACCCTCAACTGCAACTCGCCGCTCAAGGCCAAGGGCACCACGACCGAGGTCCAAAACTACGCCAACCATAGCTATGGCAACATCACGCTTAAGCAGGCAACGGCATACTCCTCCAACACCGGCTACATCCAGGTGGCGGAAGCCGTCGGCAACAGCAAGATCATCTCGCTCGTCAAAAAGCTCGGCATCGATCCCGCCAAGGACAACATCGAGGACGTTCCCGTCATGACGCTCGGCACCGGCTCGATCTCGCCGCTCGAGATGGCCGCCGCCTACGCGACGTTTGCCAACGGCGGCTACTATCGCCAGCCGATCGCCATCACCGAGATTGACTCTCGTACCGGTTCGGTGCTGTACCAGCACACCGACAATCCCTCACAGGTGCTTACCGAGGGCGAGGCCGCCGCGGTCACCGATGTTCTGTCCGGCGTCATGCAGGGCGGCGGTACGGGTGCTGCTGGCGCCCTAAGCGTCAACCAGCCCTATGCCGGCAAAACGGGCACCACCGACAACACCACTAACCTGTGGTTCTGCGGCTATACCCCGCAGCTGGCGTGCGCCCTGTGGACCGGCTATTCCGCGGGCGAGATCCCCATCCAAAAATACGGCACGGACCTGCTGGGCGACAGCACCAACCTGCCTGTCTTTAAGCGGTTTATGAACACCGTTCTGACCGGTACCGAGCGCGAGGAGTTTGCGACCGGAACGGCGCCCACCTACAAGAACAACAGCGTCTGGAAGTTCTACGGCACCAACAACACCAAGAAGACGGAGAACGACGACAAGGACGAGAACGAGGACGAAGAGGAAACCACCACAACGACTACCACGACGACCACGACCACCGAGACCACGGGCGGCGACACCACCGGCGGCACCGGTACGACCGGTGGCTCGACGGGCGGCTCCACTGGTGGTTCGACCGGCGGCGATGGCGGCACGCCTACGCCTACACCCACTCCCGACCCCTCGCCCACGCCTGACGATACGGTCGGCTAGAAATCATCCGGCCATAAGCAACAAGGCCCCCGAGCAGCTTATTAAACTGCTCGGGGGCCTTTTTAGTTTAAGCGACCTGATGGGCAGTCTTTATACCGGCAAACAAAAAGGGGGTACCGACCAACGTCGATACCCCCTTACAAGCCACTATGTCACGCACACAGTGCCGAGCGCACGACCCGCACGCCTACTTGCGAGAATTGCTCAGCTTATTGATCAGCGCCTCGAGACGCTCGCCGTCCTCGGCCGTCTGGGCAATAACCAAAATCGTATCGTTGCCGGCAAGCGAACCAAGCACATCGGGCAACTCTGCCGCATCAACGGCGGCGGCGATGCCGGAAGCCGTGCCAGGCTGAGCCTTGATCATAACCAGATTATCAGTACGCAGAACGCCCGTTACGAGCTCGGAAACCATACGCTGCAGGTGCAGGTCCTCTGCCAGAACATAGATGCCCTCAGGGAGTTTACGCAGCCCCATGTCGGCAATATCGCGAGAGACAGTCGCCTGCGTGCAATCAAAGCCCATAGCACGGAGCTCATCGACCAGCACACGCTGCGTGCGGACGTCCTTATTGCGCACAATATCTCTAATGGCATCCTGGCGCCCATTGCGTTTTTTAGCCATACAAACCCTCTCTCCAAAAGATGGCGGAGACAATCAATCAGTGATTGAATAGTTTAACGCTATTTGAAGGCTTTTGTGTATAAGAACGCATTTCGAAACAATTCTATGCAAGTTTGTTTCGTAATGAGCCGTTTAGGCGGTTTTTGCGCCCGTCCGGTTAAGAAAAGCTGCCAGATGCGTACACATCACGCAGCGCGCGGGCTTGGCGCTGGCAATCGGCCCAAACAACAGACCGAGTCCCCGATGGTTGTCCTTGAGCGCGGCGACCATCTGACGGGTTCGAGGCGCCTCGAGCATATCACGCATGCGGGCGGAACGCTCGATTGACGACAACCCGTGCGGGCTCAGGCACAAATTCTCGATGCAGGCGACCAGTCCGGCAAAGTAGAACTTTTGGCTTGCCAGCTTGAGCCGACCACCGCTATCTGCTTCCGAGAGTGAGTCCGCAAGCTCGTCGAGTGCTCGGATGTCATCGGATACCTTGGCATACATGGTGGGATCAAAGGCATCTGTAAGCTTAGGTGCCGTGGCGTGGAAACAAGCGTCGCCGCAGCCGGAGACGCACTGCGCCCGCGAGAGCGCGCACGCCATAAACCCAACTGTGCGAAACACCTTGTCGCACAAAAGGCATGCCTCAAACAGCGAGCGGCTGTACATCACGCCAGAGGTCTGAGCGACTAGGCCGCCTAAAATCAACTGGGACAGCCCGGTCACCATCGAAGACTTGTCTTCAATGACAATAGGGGCAACATCCAAGACGCGCGAATGGCGCTCTCGATGTGCATCATAGCGGTCGAGCGACACCGTGGGGAACACTATGTCTGCCGCAGTATCGCACGCGATATCGACCATCTTGGAAAGGGACTGCGGAGCAAACCACTCATCGGCGTTCATAGCGATGATTTGAGAGCCACGCGAGGCAGCAAAACCGGCACGAAGACAAGCACCGCGCTTCGCGTCCTCGACGTCAATCAAATCAATATGAATGTCCCTGTCGGCAGCAACTTGAAGCGAATGGCGCACACCGGGCGCAGCATCGCGGCAGACAACGACAATCTGCAAATCGTAGAGGTCTTGGTTCTGGATACTCTCGAGCGCACGCATCGCATAGCTGGGCGAACCTTCTACCACAAGGATCACCGAAAGTCGCGGATGCGAGCCACGTCGAACCAAGTTATCCGTCCTCTCGACAGCAATGAATCAAACCGTGGTTCATGGTACACCCCGCCAATAAAAGCAATGAGACACCGGTTGTATTGCACGCCAAGAACAGATGTTGCACACGCGCAGCCCACAGATGACAGGTGCCGACGCACGACGCGTCGAGCCCTCCCCTAGTCGAGCACGACAAGCTCGGCGGGATCGTAATCCACGCCCATAAACGTAAGGCCGCAAGCAGGAGCCGTGGGGCCCGCAGCGGTACGGTCACAAGCATCGATGACCTCGCGCATCCACTCGGGTTCACGGCGATGCATGCCAATCTCGACAAGCGTGCCCACGATCGTGCGGACCATCGAATGCAGAAACGCATTGCCCTCGATGGTAAACGTCAGGATGTCCTCGCCGAACGCAACCTCATGGCCAAACTCGGCACTCATCACGCAGCGGTGCGTGGGCTTGCCCACGGCAGACGCCACCTTGCAAAAGCTCTTGAAGTCCTGCTCGCCCAGCAGCGCGGGACAGGCCGCAGACATCGCCTCAACATCCAATGGGTAGCGATGCCACCACACCGCACCGCGCGAAAGCACAGGGCGCGCGTCGCGATCGGCAATACGGTACGTATACGTACGGGAACGCGCGTCAAAGCGCGCAGAAAAGCCCTTACGAGCCTTGTAGACCTCGTTGATGGCGATATCTTTGGGCAGCAGGGCATCCATGGCCCGCAGCCACCTACGGCGCGTACACGCGAGCTCAGCGTCCGTTACGGGAACGCTGATGTACTGAGCCACGGCATGCACGCCGGCATCGGTACGCCCCGCGCACGTCAAATCGATCGGGCGGCGAAGCAGCGTCTCGATGGCTCGACGTAGCTCGCCCGCAACCGTCGTCTGTCCCGGCTGCTCGGCAAATCCGCTATACGACGAGCCATCATAGGCCACACGAAATACGAGCGTGGCGTCAAGCTCGGAAATCGAATTGAAATCAGACGGGGCAGTCATGGGCGCTCCCAACAAACAAGTAACGGTATCGCGACAAAAAAAGAGGGGTACGCGAACGTACCCCTCGAATATAGCCTATGCAGACGGAAAGTCTACTCAGCGGTCTCCTCAGCAGGAGCCTCCTCGACGGCCTCGACCTTCTTGGGAGCAGCAGCCTTCTTGGGGGCCGGAGCAGCCTTCTTGGCCTTAGGCGTGCAAGGCTCGGTGACGAGCTCCATGATAACGATGGGAGCGTTGTCGCCCTTGCGGTTGCCGAGCTTCATGATGCGGGTGTAACCGCCGTTGCGGTCCTGCCACATGCCCTGGGCAGCCTTGTCGAAGATCTCGGCAACGAGCTGCTTATCGCCGAGCTTGGCGATAGCCAGACGACGAGAGTGCAGGTCGCCCTTCTTGGCCCAAGTGATGATCGGGTCGACGACCGAACGCAGCGCCTTAGCGCGGGTCTCGGTGGTCTTGATGCGGTCGTTCTCGAAGAGGGCCTTAGCAAGGCTCTTCTTCATGGCCTTGGTGTGGCTCGCATCGGTGCCGAGCTTCAGGCCCTTCTTAACGTTGTGACGCATGGTCTAGTTTCTCCTCAAATATGCGAAGCATTAAGCCTTCAGGCTCAGGCCCATGGACTCAAGCTTGTCCTTCACTTCCTCGATCGACTTAACACCGAAGTTACGGATGTTGAGCAGATCGTTCTCCGAGAACTCAACGAGCTGACGGACCGAGTGAATGCTGGCGCGCTTAAGGCAGTTGTAGGAACGGACGGAAAGGTCCAGATCCTCGATCTGCTTGTCCAGCTCGGCGTTGTCGTTGGTGACCTCGGGAGCGAAGATCGAAGCCTCCTCCTCGACCTCGGGGGTCTCGGCAAGGTTCATAAAGGCGGCCATATGCTGGTTGATGATATTGGCAGCCTGGACCACGGCGTCGCGCGGGGCGATGGAGCCGTTGGTCTCGATCTCGAGGACAAGGCGGTCGTAGTCGGTGTGCTGACCGACACGGCAAGCCTCAACGAGCTTGGCGCAACGGGAAACCGGCGAGTACAGCGAGTCGACGTGGATCACACCGATGGGATCGTTGTCGCGCTTGTTTGCCTCGCCAGAAACATAGCCGCGGCCATAGCCGATGCGCATGCTCATGGTGAGATGGCCACCCTCGGTGAGCGTAGCAATGTGCTGCTCGGGGTTGACCAGCTCAAACTCGGACGGAATAAAGAAGTCCGCACCGGTGACCTCGCAGGGGCCGTCAACCGAGATGGTGGCGGTCGCCTCGTCGGTCGTGCCGAGAGCCCTGAAGACAAGACCCTTGACATTCAGGACGATGTCGGTGACATCCTCGACCATGTTAGGGATGGTCATGAACTCGTGCTGCGCACCATCGATCTGAATAGCCTCGACGGCGGCACCCTCGAGCGAGGACAGAAGAACGCGACGAAGGGAGTTACCCAGCGTATCGCCGTAACCACGCTCGAGCGGCTCGACGGAGACACGAGCAGACGTCTCGTTGATCTCTTCGACCTGAACCTGAGGCCTAATGAATTCTGACATGTATTACCTCCAGCCTCAGCAGCCCGGATGGACTACTTAGAGTAGAGCTCGACGATGAGCTGCTCGTTGATATCACCGCTGATCTGCTCACGCGTCGGCAGAGCGAGCACGTTACCAGACAGCTTCTCGATATCGACCTCGAGCCAGCCAGGGACCTCAAAGCGCTCGGAGGAAATCAGGGCCTCCTTGATGGGGAGGAGGTCACGGAACTTCTCGCCGACAGCGACGACGTCGCCGGCCTTGACGCGGTAGGACGGGATGTCCACGCGCTTGCCGTTCACGGTGAAGTGACCGTGACGGACGGACTGACGAGCCTCTTTGCGGGTGCGGGCGAAGCCAAGACGGAAGACAACGTTGTCGAGGCGAGACTCAAGGATGATCATGAGGTTCTCACCGGTGACGCCGTTCATCTTGCGGGCCTTGTTGAAGTAGCCGTGGAACTGCTTCTCCAGAACGCCATAGATGAACTTGACCTTCTGCTTCTCGCGCAGCTGCATGCCGTACTCAGATTCCTTGCGACGGCGCTTGGGCTGACGGATAGATTCCTTCTTGCTGCTGTAACCGAGCTCAGCGGGATCGATCCCGAGCTGACGGCAGCGCTTAAGAACAGGAGTCCTGTCGATTGCCATATTGATACGATCCTTTCAGTTACACGCGGCGACGCTTCTTGGGGCGGCAGCCGTTGTGCGGAATGGGGGTCTTGTCCTGGATGCTCGAGACCTCGAGGCCAGCAGCCTGGAGGGAGCGGATGGCGGTCTCACGACCGGAGCCGGGGCCCTTGACGAAGACGGAAACCTTCTTCATACCGTGCTCCATGGCCTGCTTGGCAGCAGCCTCGGCAGCCATCTGGGCAGCGAACGGCGTGGACTTACGGGAGCCCTTGAAGCCCACCTGGCCAGCCGACTTCCAGGAAATGACGTTGCCCTGGGGATCGGTGATCGAAACGATCGTGTTGTTGAACGTAGAACGAATGTGAGCCTGGCCCACGGAAATGTTCTTACGGTCCGCGCGCTTCAGACGGGCAGCGCGAACGTTCTTCTTAGCAGTAGCCATCTATCTAGCGCTCCTTATTTCTTCTTCTTAGCACCGATCTGACGCTTCGGGCCCTTGCGGGTACGAGCGTTAGTGTGGGTGCGCTGGCCGCGGACCGGGAGGCCCTTGCGGTGACGAAGGCCGCGGTTGCAGCCGATGTCCATGAGGCGCTTGACGTTCTGGTTGCGCTCACGGCGGAGGTCGCCCTCAACCATGATCTGATTCTTATCGATATAATCGCGGATGGCGTTAACCTCATCCTCGGTGAGGTCCTTAACGCGCGTGTCCACGTTAACGTTGCACTCGACGCAGATCTTCGTCGCAGTGGTGCGGCCGATGCCGTAAATGTAGGTCAGACCGATCTCAACGCGCTTCTCACGCGGGAGGTCGACACCATTAATACGGGCCAACGTAGTCTCCTCTCTTAACCCTGACGCTGCTTATGACGGGGGTTCTCGCAAATAACGAGGACCTTGCCATGGCGCCTAATGATTTTGCACTTATCGCACATCTTCTTGACCGAAGGACGTACCTTCATCGTTCTTCCTTTCGGTAGCGCTCAAACTACTTCCCTACTATCTACTCGCCCAGCCGCAGGCGTTTAAAACTATGGCTGGTCTTCACACACAATCCGACCGTAGGTTGAGCTAAGCCTGCAGCCGGAAATGGAGTGCGTGTATGCGTGCCGCTATTTATAGCGATAGGTGATGCGGCCGCGGGTCAGGTCGTACGGGGAAAGCTCCACGACAACCCTGTCACCGGGGAGAATGCGGATGTAATTCATTCGGATCTTGCCAGAAATGTTGCACAGAACCGAATGACCGTTCTCGAGCTCGACCTTAAACATGGCATTGGGCAGCGGTTCCTTTACCGTACCCTCGAGCTCAATTGCGTCTTCCTTCTTCACAAGCAATCATCTTTCTCTAGAAAACGACAGCGATTGAGTATTCTACAACACGTATGCACGCATCGTAATAACTTCGTAATGGCTCCACAACTAAGTGGAACTTGTTACATTTGAAATGTAAAACAAAGCCGTTCCCTGATGCCCAAGATCGCCTTGAAATGAGAAGGCATAGACCTTGGGGTCATGCCTTCGAAATTGAAAGGCGAGGTTGGGCATCAGGGGGCGGCGACTTTTACATTTCACCGCCTTGCAAGGAACACCAAGCACCTTGCGCATCCGTGGTGAGAATCACCGGACCGTCATTGGTAATGGCGACGGTGTTCTCGTAGTGCGCAGCGGGCAGGTGGTCGTTGGTCGTGACGATCCAACCGTCGGAGCCCGTGCTCACATGGTTGGAACCCATCGTAACCATCGGCTCGATGGCAATGACCATGCCGGCCTGGAGGCGAACGCCCCTCCCCTTCTTTCCATAGTTAGGAACGTTGGGGTCCTCGTGCATCACGCGGCCAATGCCATGGCCCACATAATCACGAAGCACGCCGTATCCGTGAGACTCGGCGAGGGACTGAACGGCATAGCCGACGTCCCCGATATGGTTACCGGGAACAGCCTGCTCGATAGCAGCCTTAAGGCAATCGCGCGTGACCTCACACAAAGCCTTGGCTTCGGGCGTGGGGGTGCCGACGAAAAACGTCCATGCGTTATCGCCGACCCAACCGTCGACAACGGCTCCCGTATCGATGGAGATGATATCGCCATCGCGCAGGATCATGTCAGGGTTGGGAATACCGTGGACCACGGCATCGTTGATCGATGCGCATATGGTCCCCGGGAACCCGCCGTAGCCCTTAAAGGCCGGGGTG
>CABQNF010000032.1 GCA_902465465.1 uncultured Collinsella sp.
CCGACAACCATCGCCGATATCCAAGCCTATCGCCCGCAAGCAACTTCGACCACCACAGGACAGGTGCTCTCGAAGGGTTATGCCTACGAGCAAGCCTACACCGTCTTGCGCGAGATGGTCGACAACGCCGTGTTGGACTTAGTCGATAAGCACGTGGTGTGCGACAGCATCTCGCTCTTTGTAGGCTACGCGAGCGAGCGCGCCGACATACGCCGCCTCGACGCCAGCGGCACAGCACAATATGTGGACGGCTGTGGGCATTTGCGTTCGAGCACGTCGAGCATCGAACCCGCCGCAACCGCCGGCCCCGAGCTCGCACCCCGTGCGCCCAAGCCCGTCCAACGCGATGACGAACGGCGCCGTCTGGTGCGCGAAGCGCAGGCAATCGACGGCGTCTTTGTGGGAGAGCACGGCGGCAAACCGCGTGGTGGCTATGCTGCGCTGTTCGCACATTCCAATGCATCCCGCAAGCTGCCCGAGCGCACCAATTCGTTTAAGAAGATCATGGGCTATTTCGATGAGCTCTGGGCGCAGACTGTCGATCCCAAACGACCAGTCAAGCGCATCAACCTGGGATTTGGCAACCTCATGCCCGAGGAATTTGCCACTATCGACCTGTTTAGCGATGTTAAGGCCGATGAGCGCGAGCGAGACCTGGCGCGCGCCGTCCTGGCCGTGAAGGGCAAGTACGGCAAGAACGCGCTCGTCAAGGGATTAAGCTTTACCGCCGGCGCCACCGCACGCGAACGCAACGATCAGGTAGGAGGACATCGTGCCTAAGCCCCAACAACAGCCGATGCGGCCACCGACGCCTTTTGAACGTCTAGCGGACCCCGCGGGAAGACGTCGCTCCGCCGACTCAAAGCTCACCGCCGACGGCGCCGTCCGTGCCGGCCGTGCCGCGCAGTTTATGCCCTTTGCCGCCCTCACGGGATACTACGAACTCGTGCGTAAACAAGAGATCACCGCTGAGTCAAAATGCGAACTCACAGAAGAAAAAGCCCTCGAGCTTTCGCAAAAGCTCGAGGGCCTCAAACGCGGCGACCTGGTGCGCGTCACCTATTACGATATGTACGGCTATCGTAGCCGCACGGGCATTCTCGACGAAGTATTACCCGCATTCAAGCTGCTCAAACTCAGGGATATCGCCATCAACTTCGACGATATCCAAGGCATCGAGCTGCGTGGTCGAGCCTAGCGACGAGAACGCTTGCGCAAGACGAGAGCAATGCCAAGCACTGCGGCAGCTGCAACCAGCAATCCCAAGACCAGCGTGAGGGTCGAGTCGCCAGCGCGAGGCAGCGAGCCGTCCTTCGGAGTCTTCTTAGCGGTCGTCGTGACGGTGGTCGTGGTGCTGCTCGACTGGTCGTTGCCACCCGTCTGGCTGCCGCCAGGCTGATCGCCGCCACCCGGCTGCGAAGGATCGGTGGGTTCCGTCGGATCCGGAGTACCGGGATCAACCGGATTCTCCGAATTCTCCTTGCGCTGGATCCAGACCTGGCAACCATAGAACGGGTTGGCGGTACCAAGGCACAGACCCTGGTTGGTCACCGCAAAGGTGCGCAGACCATGGTTATACGGATCGTTAAAGCCATTAGTCGTCACATACATATCAAAGCCGCGCTCGGCATCGCGCAGGTAACACATGCACGTAAGGACACTCTGCAACTTCTTGAGGTTCTCCTCGCTCAGCAGCTTATCGAGCGCATCCTGAATATCGCTCGGCAGCTCGGTGCCATAGGCATCCTCGTACTGCTGCTTAAGGCTCTCATAGCTATCGAGCATGTCCTGATACTGGTCGGCAAAGGACTTGAAGTACGCGATCTCGCCATCGATCTTCTGGACATAAGCGGCGTCGTCCTCAAAGTCCTGGGACATCGTCGCGGCCTGATCGCAAAGACCGCCCGCGGCATCCTCCAGCGCATCGCTCAGATCGCCAAAGCCCTTAGCAACCTCGGTCTTCTCGTCATCGACATCGACGGCCTCGTTTGAATCATCAACCTCGGCAGCTTCGTTCGAATCATCGACCTCGACGGCCTCGTTCGAATCATCGTCCGCAAGCGTGTCCACAGGAACGATGGGGGCATCGGGCGATTTCTTGTCAAGCAGGTGATCAAGCAGGTCCCTAAGGCGCTGAACCTGAGATTCCCACTCCTCGGGCGTCATATCGATAATGTCGCCATTGGAGAACTGGCCGATCGGCTCAAGCAGGCTCGCGGTATCAAAGGTACCGATATACAGCTTGCCGTCGAACTTCTGCATGCGCCAAATGTACTGGTTCTCGTTTCGGCCAAAGCCCGAAGTCAGGCCGGAAATACCGCCCTCGGGGAACATGTCGGTGCGATCGCCAACGACGAGCTCCATGTTCTCGTCCTTGTCCATGCGATAGATGTTGACCGACTGCTCAAGATTGGCATTCACAAACGAGCAGTCAACGCCGCCCATGCTGCTCTTGCCGCCCTCTTCGGTGCTGGACTTGTTGAACAGGATGCGCTCGAGAGCAATCTCCTCGTCGTTGTATTCACCGATATAGAGGTAGTCGTTGTAGACGACGAGGTTGGCAGCGCCAGAACGGGTACGGGCAGGATCGATGCCAAAGCAGTACTTTGCACCGTCCGTCTCCTGATCGCCAACAATGGGAGTCCACGAATAGCTGCCGTCGGCGTTCTCGTCGCCACGAACCATGGCAAACGACTGCATGGAATTATCATCGGGAGCGTTCTCGGGCGTACCGGTGCAGATGGTCGCATAGAGATGGCCATTGTACGAGACCATATCCCAAATGGCACCGCCGTAGATGCTGTCCTGATAGCGAATCGCCGGATAGTTAAACAACGTGTCCGAGTTGGCAATCTCGGTGAAGCTGTTCTGGCCCTTTGACGGGTCAGGCGACGTCAGGATTGTCGACACAAACTTACCGGCCGTGTCTTTGCCCACATTACTGATGACGAGCTGGCCATCATGGACACACATGCCGCGGATACCGGTAGAAATGCCCTGCTTGTAGGCGGCACCGTAATCCTGCATGCTCGAAAGGCCCTGATAGACAACTTTGTACTCATCCGTCTTAGGATCAATCTCGTATACAGCAGGCAGGCCGCTTTTGCCGCCATTGGCCCTGACGCTGCCGCAGAAATAGAGCTTGCCCTTATAGCTCACGGCATTGCGGAACAAAGGAGCGACGCCGTTGAGCGATTCAGAGAGTAGCAGCTTGGTCTCACCGGTCTTGGTATTGATCTTGACCAAGATGCCGCCGCTGTCCTTGTCGGCCGTGCCGTCCTCCTTCTGCTGTCCATAGAAGAACGTGCCGTTAAACATGGCCTCCAGCGTCAGGCGCATGGTCTCGACATCAAAGGAATCGCCCAGCGTACTGTTCATGAGCGTAAGCGTGTTGCCCATCGCCGCATAGCAGGTGCCCACATAAAGCCAGTCACCATAGCTCGCAGCCGCCCAAGTGTAGCTCTGGCCGCGATCGCCTTCGTTGTTGGCCGTATTACCATCGGCACCCGGAACGGCAACGGCACCGTTACCCTGGTAGTCGACGATGCCATCCGGCTGCGACGTTCCTACCGTAGGATGCGAGAGCTTCTCAAAGGAATACCCATTTCCCGCATTGTAGGTAATGGCCCCCGATGCGTCTTCGGCGTGCGCCGGCAGCGGCGATACCAAGATAGCGGCAAGCGCTGCCACCAAGCCAAGTGTTCCCACTCGTCTCATAAGGTTATAGCCTCCCCTGTCCTGAAGCCCAGTTTTAGCATTCTTCATTTCTGTCCACGGTTAATTGCAATCTGAGCACAGCAATAATCAGCTTATAAATATACACCTGTAATTTTTCTTACGGGATAGCGGATGCTCGATTGGTCACGAATTCCGCGCGAACCGTCACCAAACTCCACTTTCGCCGCATCCGCGAGTTGTTTTTTGCGCAAATTTTAGGACGTCGATAGCCCAATGGGGAGGAGGCCGGTACCCATTGGAGAGGGCGGCATCTACATTTTCATAACGAAATAGCCCGCGCCTCTCACCGCCGCCTCGAGTGCCTCGCGGTCAATTGGGCGCTTCGAACGCACGCGCGCCGTATGGTCGGCATACGTCACCTTTGCCCAAACACCATCGAGCGCATTGAGGGCATTCGTCACGTTCTGGGCGCACCCGTCGCAGCTCATGCCGCCGATAAGCAGCTCATCGTGGTAGGGATAGTGGGACTCATCGGTATCGGCCACCACAACCTTTTTAACCTTCTTGCCGCTCGCACCATCGCTGCAACAACTCTTCCCGTGTGTTGAAGCGACAATGCGACGCAGTCCAAAAAACATGCCGACGGCAATGACGGCCAGCACGATAAGGTTCGCAGGGTTGAGCAAGTCACTCATGCGTTCCCCTTTCAAGTAGCACTATCTAGATACCCCCATGGGGTGTCCCCATCTTAACCCAAAATCATGTCCGTTCGGTCAATTAGTTTCCCTCTTCAAACTTTTTTGTTGACCATGGCTTACTTTCGTGTATAAGTTTTCCTAGGCTAACAGTTTAGATCCGTAAGGAGCACCGTGACCCGAACCATAGACATTCCAACGTTTCAGGCAGCGGTCGTGCGCAACTGCTCTCCCACGCTCGCGGGCATCAAGCCGGCATCGCTCTTTACCTATCCCGGCGTCTACGCCCATCAGGATGGTTCGGACGCGACCGCGTCAATCGCAGAACGCCGAGCACGCCTGCTCAACGTTATCGCCCAGTGCAACCGCGAGCTTAACTCGCTCGGCATTCATCTGAGCGTTTTGGTCTGGCGCCCCTGCGGGGCGCTCGTATACGCATATCGGCCCAATAGCCTCGCCACTTACCTTGCTGACCCGCGCGCCAAAACGGCACTCGCCAAGGAGGGCTACGACACCGGCAACCTCTCGGCATGTCTTGTGCACCTGGCATCGCGCATCACGCTCGCAAGCAATAACGCCGCGGAATGCGCATGCGGCCAAACCCGATGCGCATTGGACCATCAAGCACACTACGACAACGGCTGCACCTGCGAGTTTCCACACGAAATTGGCTACTTCCTGGGGTATCCCTACGACGACGTGCACGAGTTTATCGTCCAGCGCGGCGAGAACTACAAGATCTTTGGGGCCTGGAAGGTCTACGCAAATGTCGAGCAGGCGCTTGCGACGTTTGATGCCTACCGTGCCTGCACCCAATACTTCACCTTTGTCTATCAGCAGGGCTGCAGCCTGGCGCAACTTGCCCAGGCAACCCGATAGAACGTACAAGCCGCGGCCGTACGCCGCACAACCGAAAGGACTCAACATGAGCAAAATCGCCGTCGTCTATTGGAGCGGCACGGGCAACACCGAGGCCATGGCAAACCTCGTCGCCGAAGGCACCACGTCCGCGGGCGCCGAGGCAGAAGTCATCTCCTGCGCCGACTTCTCCGCAGACAAGGCCGCCGGCTATGACGCCATCGCCTTCGGCTGCCCCGCCATGGGCTCCGAGGAGCTTGAGAATGACGAGTTCCAGCCGATGTGGGACGAGGTCAAGGAGACCCTCGGCGACAAGAAGGTCGTCCTCTTTGGCTCTTATTCGTGGGCCGAGGGCGAGTGGATGGACAACTGGAAGGCGGACGCCGACGAGGCGGGCGTCAACGTCGTCGATTCCGTCATCTGCTACGATGCACCCGACGATGAAGCAGAGGCCGCCTGTCGCGCACTTGGAGCCGAGTTGGCATAGCAACGGCTCGGGTCCCGACAAAGCCGACCCTCGACAATCCAGCCCCCGCTTTCTACAACGATTCTTTTGCAAAGCAGCTACGAGATATTGCCCAAGAACGCCTTGGTACGCTCGCTCTTGGGATGGTCGAAGACCTCGCTCGGCGTACCCTCTTCCACGATAACGCCACCGTCCATAAAGACGACGCGGTCGGCGACATCGCGGGCAAAGCCCATCTCGTGCGTCACGACGATCATGGTCATACCGTCGCGCGCTAGGTCGCGCATGACACTCAGAACGTCGCGAACCAGCTCGGGGTCGAGCGCCGACGTGGCCTCGTCAAAGAGCATGACGTGCGGGTTCATCGACAAGGCGCGGGCGATGGCAACGCGCTGCTGCTGGCCGCCCGAGAGCTGGCTCGGCATAAAGTCGATACGCTCGGCAAGACCGACCTTGGTCAGCTCCTCGACGGCAATCTTCTCGGCCTCTTCCTTGCTGCGCTTGAGCACCTTCTGCTGCGCGAGCATGACGTTCTTTTTGACTGAGAGGTGCGGGAACAAATTGAACTGCTGGAACACCATACCCAGATGCGTGCGCACCTTGTTAAGGTCGACGCCCTTGGCGCACACGTCCACGCCCTCGACGACAATCGAACCACTCGTGGGATGTTCTAGACGATTGATGCAGCGAAGCATCGTCGACTTGCCCGAGCCCGAAGGGCCCAGAACGACAACGACCTCGCCCTTATGCACATCCAGATCGATATCGCGCAGGACCACGTTGTCGCCAAAGGCCTTCTGGAGGTTCTTGATGCTGACAACGACCTCGTTCGAGTTATTGGTTTCGCTCATAATGGAACCTCCTTACAGACCAGCGATATGGTCGGCGGGCGTCGCGACAACCTGTCCGGCGCTCTTGGTGGGACGCTTCTTTTTGGTTTCTGCCGTACCCAGCAGCCTCGCCTCAAGACCGCTCACCAAGCGCGCAAGCGGCAGGGTAATGACCAGATAGAACAGGGCGGCAACCACATACGGCGTGATGGAGCCCGTCGTGGCCACGATGGTGCGGGCGTTCATGACGATCTCGACCACGCCCACAGCGGCAAGCAGCGACGTATCCTTGTAAAGCAGGATAAACTCGCTGGTCAGCGTAGGCAGGACATTGCGGAACGTCTGCGGAATCATAACGTAGAGCAGCGTCTGGAAGGCATTCATGCCCAGCGAGCGAGCGGCCTCGTTTTGGCCCTTGGGGATCGATTGAATACCGGCACGGAAGATCTCGCACAGGTACGCAGACGAGTTCATGGCCATGACGATTACGCCCAAGACATAGTCGTCAACCTTGACGCCGGCAAGCGGCAGGCCAAAGAATGCAATATAGATCTGCAGGAACGCCGGCGTACCGCGGATGATATTCACATAGATGCCGGCAAGGCAGCGCAGGATGCGCGATTTGGATATGCGCATGAGCGACAGGGCAAAGCCAAAGGGGATCGCCAGCGGAAACGCCACAAGCACAATCGAGAGCGACATAAGGAAGCCCTTGAAGACGATCGGCAGGCTTTGGACTAAAATGACCGGGTTCAAGAACAGGCGCAGGAACATATTGGAGTTCCAGGCCTCGACCCACGGCTGCCCCTTAAGATCGGCCAGGAAGTTATCGAAGGCCGTCACGCCCTTAATCTCGACGGAAGGAATCTTGGAAACCTTCTTGGTCGAACCGTCGGCGAGCGTATAGGTGCCGCTAAAGGCCTCATCGCCGCCCTCGACGGGAAACGTCACGCCGTAAACCTCAACGCGGAAATAGCCGCCGGCGGGCGCCGTCTCGCCAAAGTCGATCTTGAGCGTCTGGCCGTTAGCCTTGCACGTGGGCTTCATGGGCGTACGATCCATGAGGTCCTCGCCCGAGAGCATCGTCAATCGCGTGTCATCGGTACCAAACGTCGTACCGTCGACAAACGTCAGCGAAAGACCGCTCAGCTCCTCGTCGGCATCGGCTTGAACCTCCCAGGTAATGCGCGTCTCGGTACCGCCGACCACAGCGCTGCCCGAACCGGTGTTGGGTCGGGCGGTAATCTTTGCGGTCTCAAGCGCCTGGGCGGTCGTAGGCGCATATGCCCCCGCGCACACCAGAGCGAGCGCCACGGCCATGACGCAGGCTAGCTTTTGGAGCAAGGCGGGCAGTGGAAAACGCTGCTCCGCGGCCCCTTTGTTCAGTCGAGACAAGGTGGCTCCTATCGTAGAAGTTGCCGACAAAACGAGACGGAAACGCTCTCCGTCAAGAGAAGCGCAAAGGCCCTCTCCGCCAAAACGGAAAGGGCCCGCGCGCAATCAAGTAACTATTTTACTTGATGTTGTACTTAGCCATGAGGGCGTCAACGGTACCGTCATCGGTCAGGTCCTTGATGGCCTGGTTGATGTCGTCCTTGAGCTTGGTGTTGCCCTGGTTGATGGCGATGGCGTACTCCTCGCCGGTGCTGATCTGCTTGATGGTCTGGCAGGTGTTGAACTGCTCGGCGGTCAGCTGGCTGGCAACGGAGCGGTTGGTGACTACGGCGTCACCCTTATCGGACTGCAAGGCGCTGAAGCACTCGGTAGCATCCTTGTAGGGGACGATCTTGGCCTTGGGGAAGTTCTCCTGGGCAAAGGCCTCGGCGGTCGAGCCAGACTGGACGATGATGGTAGCGTCGGCGTTGTTGAGCTTCTCGCTGTAGTTGTCAGCCGTGATGTCGGCGTTATCGACCTTGGTCACGATAGCTTGATCGTCCATGTAGTAGGAATCGGAGAAAGCGACTTCCTTCTCACGCTCGGGAGTGTCGGTGATAGCCGCGATGGAG
>CABQNF010000033.1 GCA_902465465.1 uncultured Collinsella sp.
CGCGAGCGTCCTGCACGAGGAGGCTGTGTTCCCCGTGCGCGAGGCCGGTATTCCGCTGGTCATCAAGAACACCAATGCGCCGCAGGACCCCGGCACCATTATTAGCGAGACGGCTGATGAGGGCGAGGCAGAGCCCATCATTACCGGCGTGACCGGCAAGCGCGGTTTTGTCGCCATCAACGTGGCTCGCGACCGCACCAAGCCCCGCGTCGGCTTTATGCGCCGTGCGCTTTCGGTCTTCGAGCGCTATGACGTTTCCGTCGAGCACATGCCCACCGGTGTCGACCGCTTTGGCGCCGTGGTGCAGGAGCAGGACGTGCACGATTCGCTGTACTCGCTCGTGGGCGACATTCAGCAGGAGGTCGAGCCGCTCGAGATCGAGGTTGTCGAGGGCTTGGCGCTCATCGCAACCGTCGGCCGTAACCTGCGCGGCCGCGCAGGTATCTCGGGCCATCTGTTTGGCATGCTTGGCCAGGCCGGCGTGAGCGTGCGTATGATTTCGCAGAGCTGCGACGAGATCAACATCATCATCGGTGTCGAGGAGAAGGACTTCGACCTAGCGATTCGGACCATTTACCGTGCCTTCTCCGATGAGAACGGCATTGTGAAGGTCTCCGACCTGGAGGCTTCCGCGCCGGTCGATCCCGCTCTGGCTGCGCTCCACAAGTAGCTGCTATCTCGCTAGATTTTTGGGAGTTGCCTCAAAATCTACGGCGGGGCGTTTCGTTTCGGTTTCGTTTCGACGGGGCGGGTTTCGTGCCCGCCCCGTTCTTGTATAAACTGGCAACAATAATCGGCCTGCTCGGCATGCGGGCAAAAGCCACAACCTTTAAAGGGGGAAGCATGAAACAGTACACGGTTGCTATTTTGGGCGCGACGGGAGCCGTGGGCACCCAGATGCTCGAGTGCCTCAACGAGCAGGAGTTCCCGGTCGGCAAGCTCAAGCTGTTGGCAAGCGCACGCTCCGCGGGCAAGACCGTTGAGTTCCGCGGCGAGCAAATCGTGATCGAAGAGGCTTGCCCCGAGGCCTTTGAGGGCTGCGACATCGTGCTCGGCGCTGCCGGCGACGATATCGCTAAGGAGCTGCTGCCCGAGGCCGTCAAGCGCGGAGCCGTCGTGGTCGACAACAGCCACGCCTTCCGCATGGATCCCGAGGTGCCGCTGGTCGTGCCCGAGATCAATGCCGACGATATCAAATGGCATCACGGCCTTATCGCCAACCCCAACTGCGCGACCATTATCGGCCTGGTTCCCACCTGGCCGCTGCACCAGCTTGCCGGCGTGAAGCGTATGATCGTGTCCACGTATCAGGCAGCTTCGGGCGCTGGCGCGCCCGGTATGGCCGAGCTCGAGGCTCAGCTGGCCGCCCTGGGCCGTGGCGAGGAGATTCCCGAGCCGCGCGCGTTTGCCGCCCAGCTGGCGAGCAACCTGATTCCGCAGATTGGCGGCGTCAAGGAGGAGGGCTTTACCTCCGAGGAGATGAAACTGCAGAACGAGGGCCGTAAGATCATGCATCTGCCCGAGCTGCGCGTGAACTGCACCTGCGTGCGCGTGCCCGTGCTGCGCTCGCACTCCGAGAGCATTACGCTCGAGTTTGAGCGCGACATTACGGTTGAGGAGGCCCGTGCTGCGCTGGCTGCCGCTCCGGGCGTGAAGCTGGTTGACGACATGAGCGCCGAGGATGCGCACGACCGCTTCCCCATGCCGATGGACACGTCCGACCAGGACCTGATCTGGGTCGGTCGCGTGCGTCGCGACATCTCGAACCCCGAGGCTGCGCGCGGCATCACCTTCTGGTGCTGCGGCGACCAAATCCGTAAGGGCGCGGCAACCAACGCCGTCCAGATCGCCAAGCTGCTCTGCGAGTAGCGGTGGACCTGTCCGACGGGGGCCGGGCTTAGCTTTCAGAACGTCCTCGACCATGTGTGGCGCCTTGTCCTGCTCCTTCGGAGCCGCGGACAAGGCGCCACACTGGTCTGCGGAGTGTTCTGAAAGCTAAGCCCGGCCCCCGCCTTCGGTGACGCTGCTGCAAGCGACCTGCGATGGGGCCGTTGTTGGTTGGGGCCGCTGGGCTGATGGGAGCACGTGGCTGTTGCGGGCCCTGGTCCCGGCGGCGGCCTCGGCGCTTCGCGCCTGCTGCCTTGGGTGACTTTGGGGTCGATTGGGGTTGTCTGCACAATTCGCGGTATTATGTTGCGGAGTTTTGAAAGGAGCCGCTGGTGGTCACGACGACGTTTGCTTCGCCTTTGGGCGAAATCTTGCTTGCCGCTGATGGCCGCGGTCTGACGGGGCTTTGGTTTGAGGGACAGGAGCATTTTGGCTCCACGCTTCTCAAAGAAGATCCTGAACATGTTGAAGGCGCCGATGCAGTTTCTGGTGCTGGCGGCATGTCGTCGGTGAGTCCTGCAAATGGTGCGGCTTCTTCGGTGCTTGAGCGTTCGTGGGCTTGGCTGAATGCTTATTTTGCAGGGCAGGAACCTCGGTTTACGCCGCCGTTGCATTTGATTGGCACGGCGTTTCAGCGTGAAGTTTGGTACGAGCTGCTTTCTATTCCGCGTGGCGAGGTCGCTACGTATGGCGAGATCGCCCAGCGTGTTGCGGCTCGACATCGTGTGCCGGGAAACGAGGCGCCCGTTGTGTCTCCCCGTGCCGTGGGGGCCGCGGTCGCGCGTAATCCTGTTTCGATTATCGTGCCGTGCCATCGCGTGGTGGCGGCCGACGGATCGCTCAACGGATATGCCGGCGGGCTTGATCGCAAGGAGTGGCTGCTTCGGCTTGAGGGCGCGTACGAGGAGTAACACTCGAGCGCTTTGCATAGCCAAGATGCCGTGAAAGAACGGGACATGCTTTCCGAATGGAGGCTCAGACGGAAACTACGTCCCGGAATTCCGTTTTAAAGCGGGATGCGCTTTCCGAATGGCGTTCCAAGCGGAAACCGTGTCCCGGAATACAGCCTCAGAGTGGGACACCGTTTCCGGCTGAGACCACCTGCCTGGACATCGATCTACGCCCGCTCCTGCAGGGCGTAGATGGACTTATCCATGTTGAACAGGTAAGCCACAACGCAGACAATAATGAACATCGGCAAGTTACCAAAGCCGAAGACTTCGCAGCCAATAGGGATGGGTGCGAGCAGTGTATTGGTGGCGCTGCCAAAGGCGGCTGCGTAGCCCAGTGCGGCGCAGAGCTCGACGGGCATGCCGAGTTGAGCCTCGTTATGGCGACATCTGGGTAACAGAAAGGCCCGCGTTCCTCAGAGGCAAGATAGGCAATTCTGCTTCTGAGGTAGATCTCAATTCTGCCGACCGCACTGCCGACCGCATCAAACATTAACTGCCGGAGGGCTCGGTCAAATTCATACGTGTAGATGATGGTTTCGAATGTTGTGCCTTCGCGAAAGATGGTAATCCCGGACTTGCATTTGGTTTTGTAGGGAAACCAGTAGGCCGACAGTCTGTAGTGGTTGGCTTCGACCAAAGCTCGCTCGAGTTCGCTTTGATCAGAGCACTTAAGACCCTTGTTTTCTGTCAATAGTGCTATTTGTTCGTTGATGGATATCCGCGACTTCTGGTATTTCATTAAGCCTCTTGATAGAAAAAGAGCTGGAGTTGCGCATCGTTGAGAGGCTTTCCAGCTTTAGCAAAACAAACTTATAAGATGCGACGGGCCGCGTCAAGATAATTACCGGACGGCCTAGGAGGCGGCTGGTTGGCTGGCTTAAAACCCAGCGCGTGAAATGACGCTCCACGCTATTCAGCGCGCTTGATAGGATGACGAACCACAGTCTTAAGTTTCTCCGGCGCACACTTGCGTGGATCGGAAAGATAGATTTCGTGATGTAAACGGGTGTCTGAGAAGTCGGGGACATAGCCCTGCTCGGTCGCATATTCATGCATGGCGTCTACGGTTGCCGGCTCGCTGTCGTAGGGTCCGGTATGCATGCATTGAACGCAGAGACCCTCGTCAACTTTAAGCAGCTCGACGGCAGAAAAGTCCAGTTTCTTTTTGGCCGTGGCTTCCGCGACCGCCCAGTCAAAGTCATCCTGAGTGACGAAATCGGGCAGGCGGATGCACGAGATAAAGTTGAAATCGTCCTTGCGTACATAATCGATGTCGCCGCTCGGGGAGTCTTGCCACCAGAAGCCCTCGAGCGGCGGTACCACAAAGTCGAAATAGCCCTCGATACTCCTTGAGCCTTTCTTTGACATCTTGACGGTATAGGCGATGCCGTAAAGCAGCGGCAGGGCATTTTGATACTCGCCACCTTCGGTATTTGGGTCGCCCTTTCCGCGAACGGCAACGTAGCTCATAGGCGGGACAGTTATGATACTCGGCTTGCTTGCAGGTCTGTAGAGCTCCTTGCATTCCTTCTTAAAGTCGAACGCCATGTTGGCCGCCTTTCTGCGTATTGGCCTGCTTAGATAGCGGAATCATATCATAGAAACGAACAGCTGTTCGAATGATTTGGCTGACAGATTGAGATGCGTGCGTTGTGTTTGGCGGTCGGCCTGACCCCATCGATGATTTCTCTGCCTCCCCGGCGCCTCATCTATAGCTGCCGTTTCCCCATATAAAACCTGCCAAAATAAACCTGTCCCTTTTTGGTAGGTGCGAAATGGGTAATACTAAAGAGTTATCCGACCAGATGGGAATTAATCGATGGCTTATATCGAATTCAAAGACGTCATCAAGGCATACGGCGAGGGCGACGCCCGCATCCATGCGCTCGACGGTGCGAGCTTTACGGTCGAGCGCGGCGAGCTCGCCATCATTTTGGGTGCTTCGGGTGCCGGCAAGACCACGGCGCTCAACATTCTGGGCGGCATGGATACGGCGACCTCCGGCACCGTGACGGTGGACGGGCGCGACGTGAGCTCCGCCAACGAGGCTCAGCTCGTGGAATACCGCCGCGCCGATGTCGGCTTTGTCTTCCAGTTCTACAATCTGGTCCCCAACCTGACGGCGCTCGAAAATGTTGAGCTTGCGGCGCAAATCTGCCCCGATTCGCTCGATGCCGAGCAAACGCTTTGCCAGGTTGGCTTGGGTGAGCGCCTCGCCAACTTCCCCGCGCAGCTTTCGGGCGGCGAGCAGCAGCGCGTGTCCATTGCCCGCGCACTGGCAAAGAACCCCAAGCTGCTTTTGTGCGACGAGCCCACGGGCGCACTTGACTATAAAACCGGCAAGCAGATCTTGCAGCTGCTGCAGGACACTTGCCGCAAGCAGGGCATTACGGTCATCATCATCACCCACAACTCCGCGCTGGCGCCCATGGCCGATCGCCTGATCCGCTTTAAGAACGGTCGCGTGGAGAGCGAGACGGTCCAGCAAAATCCCGTGCCTATCGAGACGATCGAGTGGTAGCGCCCATGGACCAAGACCGCCAAAACAGCCTACGCCGCGACGCGCAGAACACGGAGCGCGAGCAGGATTTTACGACCTACCGCACTGCCCAAAGCTCAAACGATATGGTGCCGACGGTTTTTCGCCGTGGCATCTACCGCACAATCCGAGGCAGTCTTAAGCGCTTTTTGTCAATCGTGGTCATCACCGCGCTTGGCGTGAGCGTGATGTGCGGCCTTAAGGCGGGTTGCGAGGACCTGTGTGATTCGGTTGATGCCTACTTCGACCAGCAAAATGTCTATGACATTAACGTGCAGTCGACCTATGGCCTGACTGACGATGATCTCGACGCCATACAAGAGGTCGATGGCGTCGAAACGGCCGAGGGCATCTACACCGAGACCGCCTACACCGCCGTGGGTACAACGCGCGAGCGCGTGGTCGTGCAGAGTCTCTCCAAGGAGAACATCGATCAGCCGGTGCTCGTGAACGGCGATTTGCCCGAGAGCGCTGATGAAGTCGCGGTGACTTCGAAGTTCCTGAAGGCATCGGGCAAGAAAATCGGCGATACGGTGAGTTTTGCCGCCAATGACGCGAGCTCGTCCAATCAAAGCGCCAAGGACCAGTTTGCCGCGGGCGATTACACCATTACGGCCGAGGTCCTCGACCCCACTGATGTGAGCTCCGACTCGACAGTCAACGCCTTTCGCGCTGCTTCGGCGGCGGACTATAAGTTCTATGTGAGCGAGGACGCCGCGACATCTTCTTCCTACTCCGCGGTCCACGTGATCGTCGAGGGAGCCAAGAGCCTCAACTCCTATTCGGATTCCTACGCGGCAAAGATCAATGAGGTCAAGGGCAATATCGAGAAGATCCGCGAGGAGCGTGAGAAGGCGCGCGCCCAGGAGCTGACGGTCGACACGCCGGCGAGCTTGGACGCGGCCGAGCGCCAGGCGAATATGCTCTTTGGGATTGAGCAGGACAACATCAATCGCATGGCAGAGGGCAGCGAGGAGCGCGTGCAAGCGCAGACCGACCTGGATCAGCGCCGCGCCGCCGCCGACCAGCAGTTTGCCGATGCCCGCGCCGAGCTTTCCGATCTGGGCGAATGCACCTGGTACATCCAGGACCGCGGCAATATCGCAAGCTACTCGAGCGTGGAGAGCGATAGCTCGTCAATTGAGGCTATCGCCACGGTGTTCCCGTTCATCTTCTTTATCGTCGCCGTGCTCATCAGCCTCACCACCGCCACGCGTATGGTCGAGGAGGAGCGCACGCTTATTGGCCTGTACAAAGCGCTCGGCTATTCGCGCGGGCGTATTCTGTCAAAATACGTGGACTACTCGCTGTGGGCGTGTCTGATCGGCGGCGTGCTCGGCAACATCATCGGATTTGTGGGCCTGCCGCTGTTCCTGTTTACGGTGTTCGACGACATGTATTCACTGCCTCAGATGCTGCTTTCGTACGACATCGTGTCGTCGCTCGTGTCGGTGGCGCTGTTTGCCGTGGGCGTGGTGGGCGCCACGATTATCGCCTGCCGCCACGAGATGGCCGAGACCCCGGCCTCGCTCATGCGCCCCAAGGCCCCGCGCGCCGGCTCGCGTATCTTGCTCGAGCGCATCGGCTTTATCTGGCGCCGCATGGGCTTTTTGAACAAGGTGGCAGCACGTAACCTGTTCCGCTACAAAAAGCGCGCCTTTATGACCATCTTCGGTATCGCGGGTTGCACCGCGCTTGTGATCTGCGGTATGGGTATTCGCGACACGTCGGTCGCGCTTTCGCCCAAGCAGTATGGGCATATCACGCGCTATGACTTGCTGGCGGTTGCCAATCCCGACGATTTTTCGCAGACGTGCGCGGCATTGGATGAGCGCAGCGCGGCCAAGGATTCTAACGTGACGGTGTCTTCGACGCTGCCAATCATGACCGACAACGTCACCTTTACATTTGGCGGAAAGAGCGAGACCGTGCAGCTGATCGTGGTGCCCGATGACCGCACGAACGACCTGGACGACTACGTGCGTCTCGAGGATGAGTCCAAAGAGCCGCTGTCTTTGCGTGACGGAGACGTGTATCTGAGCAAGAGTTCACAGCTGGTTCTCGGGATTCAGCCGGGCGACACGGCGCAGGTCCAAGATTCGTCGCTCAACGTCGCCAAGGTCAAAGTCAGCGACATTTCGCTTAACTATCTGGGCAACACGCTTTACATGACGCAGAGCACCTATGAGCGCGCGTTCGGTCGAAGCGCACGCCTCAACGGCATCTTTGTGCTGCTTAAGGGCTCGTCGGCCGACCAGATTGCGCTTAGCAAGAAGCTTAAGAGTGACGGCTGGCTTTCGATTTCGAGCACGGCCGAGCATTGGGAGAACTTTGAGGCGAACTTCACTATCATCAATTCCGTCGTGGTGCTCGTGACCTTTATGGCGGCGTGCCTGTCGTTTGTGGTGGTGTTTACGCTGTCCAACACCAACATTTCGGAGCGCGAGCGCGAGCTGGCGACCATCAAGGTGCTGGGCTTCCGCCGTGGCGAGGTACACCACTACGTCAACAAGGAGACGTTGATCCTCACGGCAATCGGCGCTGCGCTGGGCGTGCCGCTAGGTGGCTTGCTGGCCAAGAGCTTTACCTACATTTTGCAGATGCCGTCGCTGTACTTTGACGTCGAGGTCGAGCCGCTAAGCTACGTGCTCGCCGTGGTGCTTTCCTTTGGCTTTACGTTTATCGTCAACCTCGCCACCAACCGAACGCTCAACAAGATCGACATGGTCGGCGCCCTCAAAAGCGCCGAGTAACCTGTCCTGGGATTCAAGTTCTAGCGAGCTGCCGACGCACCCGCAGCAGTATTTTTGCATAAACCGCCCCGCCAAATGCATACTTTGACGGGGCGGTTGCTTTTTGCCCACAGGTACCCCAGGGGGCGCCGTGCAAATTCCGGAGTATTCAGCATCCCGGGGTCCGCGGGCGCGGGGGCGGGGGTGCAAAACTGCGCTGAAAGCCCCGATTCTGAGCCCCAACGCCTCTAGAGCCGCTCGTTTTTTTACAGGATGCGGCCCATGGTGCCTGCCTTTCGTCCAAAATCCA